>JAOUGY010000007.1 GCA_029865445.1 Acidimicrobiia bacterium
ACCGAGTTCGCACGGGCACCCGGCGAGAGCACCAGGTTGCGGTTGGTCTCGAACGCCGAGGATCGGGTCGCGTCATTTTCGATGCGAAGCAGCCCCGTGAAGACAGATTGCGCTTGATCCTCGACCGCGCCTTTGAGATAGACCTCGCTCGAAGTGTTCTTGCCGATGTGATTCATGACCAGCCGATAGTCGAGAACTTGTTCGTTCTCCCCGAAGTAGAGCCCGACCACGTCGGTCGAGGCCCCCGTACCCACCAGGTCGACGTCTAGGTCGAGCCGGGCGTAAGAGCTACCCAAACCGACTTCCCCGAGTTTGACGGATGCGTCACGGTCGATCTGCACGTGCTGTTGTGTCACGTTGGTCGCCAGCGGTCCCATCACCTGAGCGGTAGTGAATCGCAGTCGAGCGGCGGGCCCCGCATCGAGCGAGATGTGGGGAACCTGGACGATCGGACCGTCAGCGCCGCGCAAGAGCACAAGGACCGACGCTTCGGCGTTCTCCTCCAGGCGGACGACGATCGAAGGGAACGAGACGGTTCCGGGTTGGGTGGCCTGCACGTCGATGAGAACCGGACGCTCGAGCGTCACACCCTTCGGTACGGTCAACACAACGGATTCGCCGGCGAAAGCCCTGTGGGCTGCCGCGAACTTGTCGCTGGTCGCCACCAGGTCGACGGCGTCGAGACGTGCCTCGAGTGCGGCCCCGCCATCCATCTCCACGCTGGTCACGAATCCATCGATGACCATCGCTCGTCCTGCGGCGTCGGTGACAGCCCCGACGAAATCATCCGCCGGCAGAGCCGAACCGGGACCCTCGGGGAGCGACAGGTCGGCGAGGTCGATGTCGAGATCGACATACCGCCAAGCCTCGTCCTTGGATGTGGGCATGGGGGTGGCGGCGTACGTCTCGAACGAAGCGCGGCGTTCGCCGGCGTCATGGCCGGACGTTGCGATCAGCTGTTCGATGGTGTCGATGGTGAGGGGGCGCACAAGACTCCGATACGTGAACGCTCCGAATCGTAATTCGCACTATGGCGGTAGTGGAAATCCCGTCCGCCTAGGCTGGCGGGGTGTTCGAGGTCAGAGATCTGATCGACTGCCGAGCCTGCCCCCGGCTCGTTCACTGGCGGGAATCGGTGGCTTCGGCAAAACGAGCGGCTTTCGCCGATCAGGACTACTGGGGCAGGCCCGTCCCCGGGCTCGGCGATCCGGACGCTCCTCTGTTCCTCGTGGGATTGGCACCGGCCGCCCACGGCGCCAACCGGACCGGTCGGATGTTCACAGGCGACCGGTCGGGCGACTTTCTCTTCAGTTCGCTCCACCGGCTGGGTATGGCGAACCAACCCACCTCGATCGACTTCGACGACGGCCTCGAGTTGACCGGGGTGTACATCACGTCAGCCGTCAAATGTGCTCCACCCGCCAACAAGCCCACCGCCATCGAACAGGACACCTGCGGGCGCTGGCTCGCCGCCGAGCTCGACCGAGGCCCACGCGTGATCGTGGCACTCGGCGGTCTCGCCTTCGGCCGGGTCGTGAGGATGGGAGCTCAGCTCGGCTGGGGGCCTCCGGTTCAACCGGCCAAGTTCGGTCATGGCGTCCGAACCCGTTTCGAAACCGGCCCCGAGATGTTCGGGTGCTACCACCCGAGCCAGCAGAACACCTTCACCGGACGGCTGACGCCGGACATGTTCGACTCGGTGCTGGGAGACGCACTCTTGGCCGCCCGCTGACCGGGTCGCGACATTTCCACAGTTTTGTCCACAGATTTCTCTTTCCTGGAAGGCTTTGGCTGATTAACGTTGCCCCAGAAATTGGGGGTTTCAATGCACAAGCGCCGGCGCTCGGGGGCCTCGGTGGCTGACACCATCGGGCTGTACCTCGACGAGGTTTCGTCTCACGTTCTCCTCACGGCTGAGGATGAGGTTGCACTCGCTCGGGCCATCGAAGATGGACGCAGAGCCGAGATCGTCCTCGAAACGGAGCACGATCTCACAGCGATCCGACGGAGCGAACTCGAACAGCACGTCGACGCCGGCTACGAGGCAAAGATGATGTTCATCCGGGCGAACCTCCGGCTCGTGATCTCGATCGCCAAGCGGTACACCGGACGCGGCCTCGACCTGCTCGACCTCATCCAAGAGGGAAACATGGGCCTGATTCGGGCCGTCGAGAAGTTCGACTGGCGCAAAGGCTTCAAATTCTCGACGTACGCGACGTGGTGGATCCGTCAGGCGATCACCCGCGGCCTCGGCAACTCTGCACGAACAATCCGCCTACCCGTGCACATGGTCGATGTCGTCCGGACCGTCCAGGACAGCGTCCAACTGCTCGCCGAAGAGCTCCATCGCCCACCGACGGTAGAGGAGATCTGCGAGATATCGGGGCTCACACCTGAACGGGTGGCCGTCGCTCTCGACGCCCCGACGGACACGGTGTCCCTCGATCGCCCGGTCGGCGAGGACGGCGACTCCGAGCTCCATGAGTTCGTCATCGATCTCAGGACACGAGACCCCTTTGTCGCCGCAGCCGAGACGATGCGCAAGACCCAGGTCGACGAGGCTGTCACTCATCTCGACGAACCCGACCGGACGGTGATCACGCTCAGATTCGGGATCGACGGCGATGACCCTTGGACGCTGTCTGCCGTCGGCAAACACCTCGGGATCACGCGGGAGAGAGTCCGTCAGATCGAAGCGCGCGCCCTTGCCAAGCTCCGCCATCCGTCGTGCGGCCTCGACCTGGAATCACTTCTCTGAGCCGCGATCTCGGGTAGATTCTGACCCCTGATGGACTTCCCTCCTGACATGGTCTCAGCGATTCTGAAGGTCGCCGCCATCGCCGGTATCGCCGGTATCGTCGGCGGTCTGATCGGGAGTCTCCGCGCATCTCTCTTCGGATCCCTGCTCATGGGTGCCCTGGGCGGGCTCTCGCTTTCGGCGATCGTCAACATCGCCGGCATCGATCCCTTCTCGGACAGCGTCCTCATGGATGCGGGAGCCGGATTCTCCTACGCCTGGGCGGCGATCGGCGGAGCCTTCCTCGGCTACGTCGTCACGAAGTCGAGCGGATCGGGCAGGAAGAACCAGCGCTGGCGCCGCAGCTGACCCGAGTCACCAGTCGCCCGATGACCCATAGACCCGGTCACTGTCCAACCATCGAGCTGCAGACCCGATGACGGGTCCAACAAGGCGGGGTCCCGTCGTTATCCGATGGCTCCGGATTCGGCCATGTTCAACTCGATGAGCCTGTTCATCTCCACCGCGTACTCCATCGGGAGTTCTTTGACGATTGGTTCGATGAAACCGGCAACGATCAGCGAGGTGGCTTGCTCCTCGGTGAGTCCACGGCTCATGAGATAGAAGAGCTGTTCCTCTCCCACCTTGGACACCGTTGCTTCATGGCCGATCTCGGCGTCGTTCTCCTCGATTTCCATGTACGGATACGTATCCGATCGACTCTGATCGTCGAGGATCAAGGCGTCGCACCGAACGAAACTCTTGGCATTGGACGCACCCGGCTCGACCCGCACGAGACCTCGATACCCTGCTCGCCCGCCGCCTTTCGAGATGGATTTCGAGATGATGGTCGAGGTGGTACCCGGGGCTACGTGGACCATCTTGGCGCCGGCGTCCTGATGCTGGCCCTCTCCGGCGAACGCGATCGACAAGACCTCCCCGTGCGCGCCCGGCTCCATCAGCCACACCGCCGGGTACTTCATCGTCAGCTTCGAACCGAGGTTTCCGTCGATCCACTCCATCGTGGCGTTCGCATACGCCACGGCACGCTTGGTGACGAGGTTGTACACGTTGTTCGACCAGTTCTGGATCGTGCTGTACCGGCAGCGTCCGCCGGCCTTCACCACGATCTCCACCACCGCGGAGTGCAGCGAATCGGTGGAATAGATGGGCGCCGAACACCCCTCCACGTAGTGGCAGTACGCGTCCTCATCGATGATGATGAGGGTCCTCTCGAACTGACCCATGTTCTCCGAGTTGATCCGGAAGTACGCCTGCAAAGGCTGGTCGACCTTGACCCCCGGCGGCACGTAGATGAACGAACCGCCCGACCACACGGCCGAATTGAGGGCCGCGAACTTGTTGTCGTTGGGGGGGATGATCGTGCCGAAGTACTCCTGCACGATCTCGGGATATTCCCTCACCGCCGTGTCCATATCGCAGAACAACACACCGAGTTCCTCTAGGTCCTCTCGGTTGCGGTGGTACACGACCTCCGACTCGTATTGAGCGGTTACCCCGGCGAGATACTTGCGCTCTGCTTCGGGGATGCCCAGCTTCTCGTAGGTCTGTTTGATGGACTCAGGAACCATGTCCCAGTCTTTGGCCTGGGCGTCGGTCGGCTTGACGTAGTAGTAGATGTCGTCGAAATCGATCTCGTCGAGCGCACCACCGCCACCCCACGACGGGATCGGCTTGGCGAGGAAGCGCTTGTACGCCTTGAGACGGAAGTCGAGCATCCAGTCGGGTTCCCCTTTGATGCGCGACATCTCCCGGATGATCTCCTCGTCCAATCCCTTTTGGGGCTTGAAGACGTAATCATCCTCCGAGTCGTGCCAGCCGAGCTTGTAGGCACCGAGATCGATGTCAACTGTCGCCATCGGGTGGTTCCTTCCAGAATCCGATTTCCACTACCGCCGTAGTGTATAGACCTGACGGCGAAACCGGAACTCAGGACTGGCGGGCCGTCGACGCCAACACCGGGACCTGAAGGTGGGATCCGGCCCGGAGAACCCAGAACCGATCGACCTGACGTTCCCACATCTCCAGGAGCTGGGCCGCCACCAGGCTGTCGGTCTCCTGGACGTGTTCTTCGACGAGGGCCCGGATCTCGGTTGCTTCCGCATCCAGCGGGCGTCGCATAGAAGGCGACGTCTCCGCCAGGTACCGGCCCAGCGTCACGTTTGGATCCCAGATGTAGGCGACGCCACCCGTCATCCCGGCGGCGACGTTGCGACCGACCGGTCCCAGGATCACGATGACGCCACCCGTCATGTATTCGCAGGCATGATCGGAGACGCCCTCGACCACCGCGGTTCCTCCCGAGTTGCGTACCGCAAAGCGCTGCCCGACGGCGCCTGCGATGAACGCCCGACCTCCGGTGGCCCCGTAGAGACAGGCATTTCCGCCTGCCTGAGGCACGCCGGAACCGTCTCCACGGCGCGGAACGACCACCAGCCGTCCGCCGCCCATCCCCTTCCCCACGTAGTCGTTGGCGGTCCCGTTCAGCCGCAACGTGACGCCGCGGGACAAGAACGCACCGAAGCTCTGACCGGCGATACCGGAAAGACGGATGTCGATCGTGCCGTCCTCCAACCCTGTGTCGCCATATCGAGCGGCGATCTCGCCCGAAACCCGGGCACCGATGGTTCGATCGACGTTCGAGATCGGATACGAGACCGAGGCCGGCTTCCCCTGCTCGATCGATTCGAACAACTCGGTGACGAGCCTGTCCGACAATGTCGAGAGCTCCATCTTCCGGAACCCGGGGTGCCGGAGCCGACCTTCCGCCCGAACCAACAGTGGCGCCAGGCCCGCGGCGACGGGATGGTCGATTGCCTCCAGTAGGTCGGCCCGCCCGATGATCTCGCCCAGAGTCTTCGCCCCCAGCGCGGCAAGGTGGTGGCGAACCTCCTCGGCGATCAGCCTGAGCAGGGCTACGACCTGCTCGGCGGCACCCGTGAATTTGGCCCGGAGGTCCTCGCGCTGGGTGGCGATCCCCACCGGACAAGTGTTCAGGTGGCACTGCCGCACCATCTTGCATCCCAGGGCGATGAGCGGAAGCGTCCCCCATCCGAACCGCTCTGCACCCAGCAGAGCAGCAATCACGACGTCGCGTCCCGTTCGGAGCCCACCGTCGGTCTCGAGGGCCACCACCGAACGGAGGCCGTTGGCGACCAGCGTCTGATGCGCCTCGGCGAGCCCGATCTCCCACGGCGACCCGGCGTGTTTCACCGACTCGAGCGGCGAGGCGCCCGTGCCGCCATCGGCCCCGGAGATGAGAATCGCATCTGCCCGCGCCTTGGCGACTCCGACGGCGACGGTGCCGACGCCTGGCTCGGAGACCAGCTTCACCGACACCCGGGCGGTCGACTTGAAGGCCTTCAGGTCGTAGATCAGTTGTGCGAGATCTTCGATGGAGTAGATGTCGTGATGCGGCGGCGGAGAGATGAGGCTGACTCCGGGCTCGGTGTGTCGGAGGCGGGCTATCTCCTCGGTCACCTTGAACCCGGGGATCTGGCCGCCCTCCCCGGGCTTGGAACCCTGGGCCATCTTGATCTGGAGTTCCTCGGCGGACGCCAGGTAGCCCGGCGTCACTCCAAAACGACCCGAGGCGACCTGTTTGATGGCCGAGTTGCGAGGCGTGTCGAATCGTTCGGCATCCTCACCACCCTCACCAGAGTTCGACATCGCCCCGATCTGATTCATCGCCTCGGCGAGCGCCTCGTGGGTCTCTTTCGACACGGCACCGTGGGACATGGCAGCAGTCACGAACCGGCGCATGATTCGATCGGCGGGCTCCACCTCGTCGAGCGGCACAGGACGGCGTTCCACGAATCGGAGGAGATCCCGGATCTGAGAAGGATCCCGCTCCTCGATCTTCTCCACATACTGTTGCCAGTCGGCGTACTCGCCGGACCGTACGGCCTTCTGGACGGCCAGCACCACAGCCGGGCTCGTGATGTGGAACGAACCCCCGCGACGCTGCTTGTAGAACCCGCCGACGGACTCCTCGCCCGACTCGTACCCGGCGTGAAGCGACAGGACCCGGGATGCGATGTCTTCGAGGGAGCGGCCCGAAATCCTGACCGGTGTGTTGCGGAAGGCCAGGTCGATGATCTCGGGATTCAACCCGATCCCCTCGAACAGCTCGCTCCCCCGATAGGCCGATACGGTACAGATACCCATCTTCGACATCACCTTGAGCAATCCCGACTGGAGGGCCGACCGGTAGTTCTCCTGGGCCACGACGGGGTCCACGTGGAGGTCGTCGGATTCTGCGAGCTGACGCACCGTCTCGATCGCGAGGTAGGGGTTCACGGCGGAGGCGCCCACTCCGATGAGGCAGGCGAGGTCATGGGAATCCCGGGTCTCTCCCGACACGGCCACGATCGAAGCCCGCATCCTTATTCCGGCATCGATCAAGTGATGGTGCACCGCACCGACCGCCAGCATCATTGGGATGGGTGCGAGCGTGCCGTCCGTCTCCCAATCCGAGAGAACGATGATCTGCGAACCCTGCGCCACCGCCTCGGCCGCCTCCCGACAGATCTCGTCGAGGCGTTCGCGAACACCACCGGGTCCATCGGCTGCCTTCCAGACGGCGGCGATCCAGTGGGCTCGATACCTGGGGGCGTCGACGATCCGCATGAGCTCGGTATGCGACAAGATCGGAGACGCCAGCTCCACGAGGTGGGCGATCTGTGGGGTCTCCTCCAACATCGATCCACGCCGGCCCATGTAGGTGCGCAGCGACATCACCATGTGCTCGCGGATCGGGTCCATCGGCGGGTTCGTCACCTGGGCGAACGCCTGCTGAAAATATTGCGTCAGCCGTCGGGGCTCGCCGGCCAGGGCAGCCAATGGAGTGTCGTTGCCCATCGAGCCTGTGGGCGTCTTCCCTTCGGCCATCTCCGCCAGGACGAGCCTTCGCTCCTCGGCCGTGTATCCGAACACACGGCTCAGCTTGTCCGGATCCCACCCTTCGGCGCCGGTTCGGTCGAACGGATCCTGCACGTAGAGGGTCTCGGTCGAGATCCACTCACCGTAAGGGGCTCCGTGTGCGAGGTCCGCCTTCACCCGATCCGTGAATCTGATCGCGCGGGTTCCCGCGTCGAACATGAGGATCTCGCCCGGTCCGAGCTGACCGGTGGTCAGAGCCTGTGCTTCCTCCTCTGGGCAGACGCCGGCCTCCGACGCAACGAGCAGCACCGATGGCGTGACCGTGTAGCGCGCAGGTCGCAGCCCATTTCTGTCGAGGCCCATGATGAGCGAGATGCCGTCTGTGGCGGCGATCGCCGCCGGCCCGTCCCACGGCTCGCCAAAGAACGCGTGGTATTCGTAGAAAGCCCGCAGTTCAGGGTCGAGGTCCACGACGTTCTCCCAGGCGGCTGGGATGAGCATCTCCTTGACGTGATCGACACCCCGACCCGAGCGGAGCAGCAATTCGTACACGTTGTCGAGACTTCCCGAGTCCGACTGTCCGGATGGCAGCCAAGGCGAGAGGTCGGCGAGTCGGTCGCCCCACAACGTGGACGCACCCTGCCGCTCGCGGGCCTCCATCCACACCCGGTTCGACCGAATCGTGTTGATCTCACCGTTGTGCGCGATCGAGCGAAACGGCTGGGCGATCTCCCACGACGGGAACGTGTTCGTCGAATACCGCTGGTGGAAGATCGCAAACGCCGTCTCGTAGTCCGGATCACCCAGGTCCCAGAAGAAGTCGGCGATGTTCGCCGCTGTGAACAGACCCTTGTAAACGACGGTCCGCGCCGACGACGACGGAATCGAGAAGTGTTCGAACTCGCCGGATGCGCGTTCGGCCCGCTTCCGGGCGAGGAGGAGCGAGCGCTCGATCGCTTCGCCGTCCAGATCATCGCACGGACGCACCAGCGCCTGTTCGATCACAGGGAGCGACTCGAGCGCCCTCTTGGACAGCAGTCCCGGGTCGATGGGAACCCTGCGCCAGCCGAGGAACTCGAATCCTTCGTCGACGAGGGCGTTGGCGACCACACCGCGGGCTCTGTCGGTGTGCGAGCGCGGCAGGAACGTCATCAGGACGCCAAGGCGGCCGGGGGCCGGCGGCGTCACTCCCTGGGCCCTGAGGTCCCTCGCCAGCAGGCGGTAGGGAATCTGAGTGAGGAGGCCGGCTCCGTCGCCGGTTCCATCGGCAGCCTTGGCTCCGCGATGGTCGAGGCGCTGGAGGCACTCGACCGCGAGTCGGGTCAGCCGGTAGGTCGGCTGGTAGTCCCGGGCCACGATGAACCCCACACCGCACGCGTCGTGCTCGTACGCAGGGTCATACAGCGGGAAATCCCGAATGTCGCTCAATGCGGGCCTCTCTCATGCTCGCGGAAGTGAGCACCCAACTCTACCCCAGTGCCGAACACGGTCCTCCGGGTTACGCTCCTCCCGATGCCCGTGATCATCGTGGGTGCCGATACCGCAGAAGGCAATGCGATCGCCCAGCGCATGACCTCCCCAGAGCGGGAAGTCCGCGTGTTCGTCTCCGATCCTGGGGCCGCAGAAAGGCTTCGGGCCCTCGGCGCGAAGGCTGCGACGGGGGATGTCTCCGACGCGTCTCACATCGAGGGTGCGTCGCTGGCGGCGTTCACAGCGGTCCTGTGCACGACCGCCGCCACCGACGACCGGGAACGGTCGTTCGCTCGCGACCGCGCTGAAGTGCTGTCCAGTTGGATAGAGGCCGTTGCCGCAGCCGGAGTCAGACGGGTCATCTGGGTCGACGTCGACGATCCACCACGATCACGGTGTGCCGAAGATGTCGTGGTCGACGGCTCGCTGCCAATCGAGTCCCTGGTCAACCAAGTGGTCGATCTGGACGCAGCCCAGACGATCCCAACTCGGTGACGAGGTCGGCGACGGCCGGCAGCAATTCCGAGATCACCGACTCGAGGGCCAGTTCGTACGCGGCCCTGAGGTGGAGGTAGGGGTCCACGGCCTTGCCGTTGCGATGCAACTCGAAGTGCGTATGAGGACTGGAGGGCTCTGCGTTGCCGGAGTCTCCCACCCAGGCGATGAGTTCGCCGGCGACCACGCGTTCGCCTTCGGCGATGCCCGATGCCACTGTCAACGACCAATCGGCCTTCCCATCGTCGGTGCCCGGATGGTCGTTGTTGAGATGCATGTACCAGCTCTCCCAACCATTCTCGTGATCGATCGCCACCCACCGACCCGACCGGTCACCATCGCGGACGACGGTGACGATGCCATCGGCGATGGCGTACACGGGGGTCAGCTTCGGGGCCATCAAGTCCGTGCCTCGGTGGCTCCGGCCTCCCGAACGTGAGTCGCCCCAGCTCGAGGTGAAGTTCGTGACAACCGGGTCATGTGGAAAAACGATCTCGAAGTCGTCCGTGCTTGCGTGTGCGGGTGAGGCGATGGCGAATGCCATCGCGAGCGCGACCGCGGATGTCAGGATGCGTATTCGAGCGAGCGGGTAGGACTGTCGTGGCGGCACGCGTCCACCTCCTGGAGGGTGTGGGGTGTTCGGGAGGCGACTCCCAGAGCCTGCAAGAAGCTACCTGATTTCGGCTCGGAAGCAAAGCACGGTCAGTCCCTGGCCCCCGAGAAGTGACCCGATATGGAATCGCCGGGGACACGCGGCCCCCGGCGACCCCACCGAGCGCGCATCCCCGATCGACGTCTGCGACGTCGTCCCTGGCTGGTCAGCGGCCGGCACTGTTACATCGGCCGAGCGGCGTTCAGCCTTGAGGCGGCACCAAGGAGATCCTGGCCACCGAATCCAAGACCTGGGACTCCGACATCGCCTTGACGGTCAACATCCCCAGCTCCCGAGCGGACTTCAGGTTGGGTCCGAGGTCGTCGACCATCGCCACGTGCCGTGCGTCGACACCCAACCGATCGAGGCACCGGCGGTAGATCTCGGGTTCCGGCTTGCGCACTCCCTCCCGAATCGATTCGACGAATACATCGAACTCGGCAGCGAGGCCGTTCTGATCGAAGGGTTCCCAGTTGTTGGTGAGCGCCGCCACCCGGAAGTTGCGCCGGCGCAACGTCCGGATCAACTCCACGACGCGGTGCCGAACCGTGATGGAGGTTTCCATTCGGTGGAGCAGGTCGGCGACGTCCACCACCAGATCACGGTCGGCCAGAACCGACCCAAACGTCTCGCAGAACCGGGACCGCGAGATGTCTCCCCGTTCCAGCATCGCCCACGGGCTCGAATCACCGCCCGCCTGCACGACAGCACCGATGGATCCCGCCGGTAGCCCGGACTCCACCTCGACAGCCCGCATGACCTCCAGCGGAGAATCGAGCACCACCCCTCCGAGATCGAAGATCCATGCATCGATTCGATGACGACGAAACAGATCCACCTCGGATATCGAACAGGCGCGTGGCGCTGAAGTCGTGCCCGCGTGCCGGAAGCCGAGCCCGGCGAGCAGTGCCGCCGAAGCTGCGTTGTCCGGGTGGACTCGCGCCTCCACGAATCGCACACCGTCCCCGGCGAAGGCGTCCGCAAGGGCGATCCGAACGGCTTCCCCACCCAACCCACGCCCTCGGGCCGACGCCCGCAACCAGAACGAGATCTCCGGGCACGGCCCGGCAGTCAAGCGAAGCGCACCCACCGGCACCGAGTCCTCCTCGATCGCACGCAACGTAGGGTCATCGGAGATCGAGGCTCTCACGGCGGCGAGGCCGAGCGCCTCCTCGGTGGTCCAGGAAAAGATGACGTCGTCTCGCATGTCGTGGTAGGCAGAGGCCTCTTCCGGGTGCCACGGACGCAGCCGGATCATGGGTGTTCCAGGCGCGACCTGACGATCTCGACATGCGAAGCCAACAGTTCGATGGCGGACTCGACCATGTCTTCGGCGCGCGGTTCAGAGAGCAGCTTCATGCGATCAAGCTGGCTGAACGGGCACAGCGCAGTGAGTTGATAGGCGGCTACTCGTGAATCGGCCGACACGTCGAGGTTGGCGGTGCCCAGGCCGTCGATTCCCAACTCGGAGGACAGCGCCGCGAACCGTTCCAGAAGAAGCCTCAGCTTCCCGAGTGCGTCTGCCTCGGGTTCGCCCACGATCGGCAGCTCGACCACCGACGCCCGCGGGTATGGGTCGTCCGACAACCACTCGCGGACCTCGACCCGGCCGATCCCCGCCACCACCACCGCCCGGTGGCCGCCATCCAACTCGGCGACTTCGACCACCTCGACCAGGGTTCCGACACCGAATCGGCTATCACCACCTCCGACCTCGAATCCACGTTCGATCAGCGTCGTGCCGAATCGTGAGTCCGTGGACACCACGTCGTCGAGCATCAGTTGATAGCGGGGCTCGAAGACTCGCAGCGGTACCGCCGTGTAAGGCATGACGACCGACCCGAGAGGAAACATCGGGAGGTCCACAGGGTTCACGTCGGTCGCTTCAGGACCGTGAAGCGAAGCCGGTCTGCGGTTTCGTCGTCGAGCGAGATCACGAACGAATAGCCGCCGGGTTTCGGGAACACGAGGTTGTTGAAGGTGAACGACCGCGCCAGAACGACATCGCTCCCGTCTGGGACGCCCTTGGGGCGGCTGACCTTGACACCCTGGGCGATCGGTGGACCAGGGAGTACGCGGGCGCCGTCCTCGTCCTGGAGATCGAGGCCGATCTTCAGCGGACGATCGGTCCAGCTCCAAGGGACCCTCACACGCAGCCCCACGCCCAGCGAAGGGTGCCGGGCCGGGAAGTCCGCAACGAAGAGGGTGTTCCACCCGCCACCGAGGACGTACAGCTTCCCTTGCAACACCTGCACGGCATCGGCGAGCAGCGCAAAGTCGACCCCTGGAACGATTTCGGTCTCCGAATCCACGCAGTCGATCCTACAGACGCAGCGCGGGATCTAACCTCGCCCCATCGAACCGAGGAGATAATGACAGCGATCGACATCGCCCCCGCCTCCGGCCGGCTCGGGGTTCTGACCCCGGGTATGGGAGCGGTTGCCACCACCTTCTATGCGGGAGTGCTGGCGGCACGGGCGGGGTTCGCCCAGCCGATCGGGTCCCTCACCCAGCTCGGCCACATCCGCCTCGGCAAACGCACCGACGACAACAACCCGCTGATTCGGGATTTCGCGCCGCTGGCGTCTCTCGACCAACTCGCCTTCGGCGGATGGGATCCATACTCCGACGACGCCTATGCAGCGGCGATGCGAGCGGGCGTCCTCCGACCCGAACACCTCGAGGCCGTCGGCGAGGAACTGCGCTCCATCACACCGATGCCCGCCGTCTTCTCGCCCAAGTGGGTGAGCCGCCTCGACGACACCGACAACACCCTGGATGGTGCCTCGCACCTGGCAGCCGTGGAGTCCCTCGTCGAGAACATCGCCGAATTCCGCACCCGGGAGCAGTGCGATCGACTCGTCATGGTGTGGTGCGGATCGACCGAGGCCTACCACGAGCTGACCGACGTCCATTCCTCGCTCGAGGCCTTCGAGAAGGGCCTGGCTGCCAACGACCCCAACATCGCACCCAGCCAGCTGTACGCGTATGCCGCACTGACGAGCGGCGTTCCGTTCGCCAACGGCGCTCCCAACTTCACGGTCGATGTCCCTGCGATTGTCGAACTCGCCCAGCGCGAGAGCGTCCCGATCGCCGGAAAGGACTTCAAAACCGGCCAGACACTCATGAAAACCATCATCGCCCCCGGGTTGAAGACCCGGATGCTCGGCATCAAGGGCTGGTACTCGACCAACATCCTCGGCAACCGAGACGGCGAAGTGCTCGACGACCCGGAGAACTTCCGTTCCAAGGAGGTTTCGAAGCTGGGCGTGTTGGAGCAGATCCTCCAGCCCGAGCTCTACCCCGACCTGTACGAGGACCTGTATCACATGGTCCGCATCAACTACTACCCACCCCGGGGAGACGACAAGGAGGGGTGGGACAACATCGACATCTTCGGGTGGCTGGGTTACCCGATGCAGATCAAGATCGACTTCCTCTGCAAGGACTCGATCCTGGCGGCTCCCCTGGTGCTAGACCTGACGCTGCTCATGGACCTTGCAGCTCGAGCGGGCAAGAAGGGGGTTCAGGAGTGGCTTTCGTTCTACTTCAAGAGCCCCCAAACCGCCCCGGGCCTGTACGCCGAGAACGACATCTTCATCCAGTTGACGAAACTGAAAAACACGCTCAGGCATTGGATGGGTGAGGACATGATCACCCACCTGGGGTCCGAGTACTACGACGATTGACGTGGCCGCCGTCACCGTCGGACGATTCGAGATTCCCGAAGACGAACTCGAGTGGCGCTTCTCGACGTCGGGCGGCCCCGGGGGTCAGCACGCAAACCGTTCGAACACTCGGGTCGAGCTGCGGTTCGACCTGGGAGGCTCCGACGTGTTTCCCGACGATGTCCAACGACGGATGCTCGACCGCCTCGAACACCGGCTCGTCTCCGGTGAGGTGATCGTGGTCGTGGACGAGTCTCGGAGCCAGTATCGGAACCGGGCGATCGCCCGCCGTCGCCTCGCCGCACTGCTGGCCGAGGCGATGGTGCCTCCCGTACGGCGCAAGAAGACCAAACCCACGCGGGCGTCCAAGGATCGGCGGGCCGAGGAGAAGCGCCATCGCTCGGAAACGAAGAAGCTTCGGCGCAAACCCGAACTGCCGTGAGGGCCCTCATCCTCGCTTTCCTCGTGGGTGTGTCCCTGGTCCCGCCCGGGGAGACAGAGGTGGCCGTGGCACCCGGGCGTTTCCTGGTCCGGGAGGTGACCGGTGGATGGCGAGTGGTGACGTCGAATGCGGCAGCCGACCCGTTCGTCGAGGCGGAGCGTCTCGAGAAGGAATTCGGTACCGATGTGGTGCCCGACGTGATCCTCGAGTTCGCCTCCGATCCGCTCTTCGGCGCCCAGTGGTACCTGCGGAACTCCGAGAACCCCGGGGTGGACGTCGGTGCCACCGCTGCCTGGGACCTGACCACAGGCGAGAACGCCGTGATCGCCGTCATCGACTCCGGCCTCGACATATCACATCCCGACCTCGCCGATCGATTGTGGACCAATGTCGACGAGGTGGACGGTAACGGGGTCGACGACGACGGCAATGGCTTCGTCGACGATCGCCTGGGCTGGGACTTCGTGGCCGGGGACGCAGCGCCTCAGGATGAGACCGGACACGGGACGCTGGTGGCAGGTGTCGCCGCCGGGGCAATCAACGGCGTGGGGACGGTCGGTCTGGCCCCCGGGGCGAGGATCATGGCCCTCCGGGCGTGTTCCACCAGCTGTGCGGTGTCCCGCGTCGCCGACGCCGTTGGCTATGCGGTGGCTGCGGGAGCGGACGTGATCAACCTGTCACTGGGGGGAGGGCCGGTGGGATTGGATCCGCTGGAAGACGCCGTCCGGGCAGCCGGGGAAGCCGGCGTGGTGATCGTGGCGGCGGCCGGGAACCGGGGGGCGGACCTCGGATCGAGCCCGTATTACCCGGCGGCATGGCCCTATCCGTTCATCCTTTCGGTGGGGGCGTCGGATCGAACGGACGAACTCGCGACGTTCTCCAACTTCGGTGAGGTGGAGATGGACCTGGTGGCGCCCGGGACCGAGATACTGGGCCCGGAGCTCGGCGGTGGGTGGGCGGACGATTCGGGGACGAGCTTCTCCGCTCCCCTGGCCGCCGCGACGGCCGCCATGGTGCGGGGAATCCGCCCCGACCTCGATCCCGCGGAGGTCGTCGACGTCCTCGTCAAGACGGCCGATGCGAGTCCGGCGCTCACCGGATCCTCCGTGTCTGGCGGACGCCTCGATGCCGGAGCCGCGGTCGAGAAGGCCGCTCGGATCACTCTCATCGCCCAGGGCACGCCCACTTTCGCAACCGCTCCGGCCAGTATCGTCTTCGACGCCTCCGCTTCGACCGGGGCCATCGCCGATGCCACCTGGACCATCGATGGGGCGACCTACTCAGGCCTGTCGGTGACGATCACCGTGGCGGAGCCCCGAGTCGTTCAAGCGTCGGTCGACCTCACCGGGATGGATGGGCGGACCGTGAGCCGATCCCTGACCGCCTATGTCGGCCGCGCCTTTGCCGACGTGGTCCACTCGGTCTTCTTCGAAGACGTGGCGTGGGCTTCGGCCACCGGCGTGACAGCCGGATGTGGACCGGACCAATTCTGCCCTGACGAGGCTGTGACCCGGGGACAGGCGGCCGCGCTGATCCGACGGGCGGTGGGCGCCGGGTTCTCACCGGTCGATGCCTTCTCCGACGACGATGATTCCGAGTTCGAAGAGGATCTCGCCGCTCTTGCCGCTATCGGAGTCTTCAAGGGCTGCAACCCTCCCACCAACGACCGCGTCTGTCCCGAAGACATGCTGACCCGGGCTCAGGCCGCCGGGATTCTGTATCGGCTGTCAGCCCCAGTTGTCGCTCCAGACGCCTTCTCCGACGACGACGGTTCGGTGTTCGAGGAGGCCATCGACGGACTGGCACAGGCGGGTGTCGTCCGGGGATGCAATCCTCCGGCGAACGACCGGGTGTGTCCGGAGGACCCGATCACTCGGGCCCAATTGGTCGCTCTCCTCCATCGCACCGTCGGTTGATGGGGCGACACCGGCCGGCCGGGGAGCGTATGGTGACATCGAGGCCCGGGACATCAGCGAGCCTCAATGGGGATTCTGTTGGGAATCTTTGGGTGAGCGGGTGATCTCGGGTGTCGGCTCCAGAATGGAGCCGAACGCGAGAAAGGGAGAGCTATATGCGCGGAACGTTGCGCACGATGGTGGCCGTCGCCGCCCTCACAGCCCTGCTGGTGGTCCCGGCCACAGTGTGGGCCATCGACAGATTCACCGACGTACCCGATTCCAACGTCTTCCACGACGACATCACCTGGCTGGCCGACGCAGGTGTCACCCTCGGGTGCAATCCGCCCGACAACACGCAGTTCTGCCCGTCAGACAACGTGACCCGCGAGCAGATGGCCGCCTTCATGCGCCGCCTCGCCGAGAACCGGGTGGTCGACGCCGGAACCCTGGAAGGGAACGACGCGGCGTATTACGAGGCACAGGTCGACGCCAAGCTGGATGCTGCGATCGCCGAGCTCGAGAAGTCACAAGCGCGGGTGATCGAGAATCGCGTCAACCTCGACGCAACGGTCGACAGTGGAGGGAAGACGGTGTCGTCCGTCACCGTGTCCACGACCTCTGGCCAGACGGCAAGTGTCACCGTGTTCTCGACGATGAATGCCTTCGACGCCGACGTTCTGCAGTGCTCGCTGTCGGCGGTGGATGACGCGGACGGCGACTATTTGCAGCTCCCCGCAGCAAGCCGAGACCAGCTATCTGGACACAGAACCTTCCAGCTCGGCGAGAACGCAACGGCGACGTACTACCTCTTCTGCGTTGACAGCGCGGAAACGTCCGTGCTCGAAGACATCGTGCTCACTGCGATCGTGATCCCGACAGCGGCTCCGTGAGATGTTGCGGGGGTGTCGCCTTGCGGGGCGACACCCCCGCAAGGTGACAGCACGCTTGCAGTGCCGCCTCGTTCGCCGTCGAGACCGGCAGAAGAGTCACGTGACCCTCACCGAGATCGATCTGACCGCGATCGCCATCCGCGCCCTCGGGGCGGCCATCGACTACTACCGGCGGTGCGGGTTGCGTTCCGAGGACGAGAGCTCAGTCGTCGAATCGACCATTGATCGATTGAGTGCACTCGGCATGTTGAAGGGGGCAGTCCGCCGACCAACGACCGGCGTGTCCTGACGGACACATCACCCGAGCCCAATTCGCGATGCTCCTCCATCGATCCATTCGGTGACCCCCCGACATCGGCCGGCCGGAGAGCGTATGGTGGAATGGAGGCCTTGGGCATCAGCGAGCCTCAATGGGGATTCTGTAGGGATTCTTGGGTGAGCGGGTGATCTCGGGTGTCGGCTCCAGAGTGGGGCCGATCGCGAAAAAGGGAGAGCTATATGCGCGGAACGTTGCGCACGATGGTGGCGGTCGCCGCCCTCACAGCCATGTTTGTGGTCCCGGCCACGGTGTGGGCCATCGACAAATTCACGGACGTACCCGATTCCAACGTCTTCCACGACGACATCGCCTGGCTGGCGGATGCGGGCGTGACCAAGGGATGCAACCCACCCGACAACACGCAGTTCTGCCCGTCGGACAACGTCACCCGCGAACAGATGGCCGCATTCATGCGCCGCCTCGCCGAGAACCAGGTGGTCGACGCCGGAACACTGGGCGGGAACGATCCTGCGTATTACACCGCGGTCGCCGCCGCCCAGGGATATGACTACTTCGCTCCCGGAGTCGGGAACACCGCCCTTGCCTCGACCGGTACGCCGATCGTCGAGACCACGATATCCGTCCCGAATGATGGCTTCCTTCTGGTGACGAGCCAGGCATCGATGGGCAACTCCGGCACCGTCGGTTCGTTCTACACAATGTGGCTGGAGGTCGATGACGGGAGTTGCGCCATCGCCGGCCTCATACCGGCCAATCCGATCGCCGGCACCACGGTCTATCACGCCGACGGAGACGAGGACGACTTCTCCCAAGCGTCATCAGGTCTGGCAGAAGTCACCTCGGGCGATCACACCGTCACCCTCTGCGGCGCAAACGATGCCGCTGATGGCGACGCCTTCAATGCCGCGGTGAATGCACTGTACGTTCCCACCGGGAGCACAGATGTCCGCACCGCCGGGAGTGCAGGCGGCCCCGCCGGCGGACCGAACGGCTGAACCTCACCGTCAAACACCCTGACGGGAGTTGTCGACACAACGGCCCCGGGCTCGAGATGGCATGTGCATCTAGAGCCCGGGGTCGCGAAAGACACCACCTGCCCTTGACGATTCACAGCTAGTCGGATTTGAGCGGGGAGTGATGGTGGCGAGCAACTCCCAGTTGGGTCGGCCGGCGTAGAGCAACGCTCGAGTTCGGTGCGAGGCGAACCGTCGAGAACCACAGGCGACTCGGTTGACACGCTTGATCAGGTTGTTGACCGCTTCGGTGGGCCCGTTCGACACTTGAGCTCGATGCCAGGCGGTGATCTGGGGAGTGCCAGCGGATGATGATCGTCCCAGCTGGCTGATCTCGGAAGAACACGACGAGTCCTGCAGATCATGGCCAAGCTGGGCGGTGAACTCGGACGCCAGTACGGGGTCTCCGATCTGATAGATGGACCTGACCAGCTTCTTGGACTGCCAGGCTTGACCTCACCTCTTGGGTCACCGGCCTTGAGGAGTCCAAGCATCTTCTCGGTTCCTCGGTCGTCGAGGCGCGTCTCGGTCATGACCAGCAGCGTGTTACCTACCGAGAACCCCTACACCCCGCCCATTTCCGAAGCGCCTTATTCACCCGCCGGTGCAATGGGAGCGAGCGGGTCTTCCGGCTCGAATCCGCTTGATCAGTTCGTGATCGGGCAAGGAACTGCGTGACCTGGTTCTCCGAACGCCACCAGCTCCACGTCGACGAACGGAGCTGGTGAACCGCTCCAGGCGGTCGCAACGAGACCGACCTGGAGCGTCTCTCCGAAATCGGGGCGGTCGTGGAACGACACCTCCTCGGTCCATTCGTCGCCGTCGGCGGAGCCTTGGAAGTAGTGGATCTCGGATCCCGTACGACACACCATCAAGCGGTGGCGAGTGGCCGCCTGCGCGTAGAGGTTCAACACCGAAGATGAGTTCACGGTGGTCTTCACCTCCCGCTGATACCCAGTCACGTCTTGATTCCCCATGTTGTACATCACCCAGTTGTCCCCCGGCCTCGAGACGTCGCGAACGACGATGCCTCCCGAGTTGTACCCGGGACCCGGCTGAGAACCGGCGATGGGGTTGGTGGCGGACAGGACCGATAGCGTGATCTCCATCGTGAAGTCGCCGCGAACCTCCTGGTAGACGTACGGGCCCTTGTGGTCGGCGTACCAGCCGTTGTGGAGTTCCTCACGAGGGACTATCACGAGCGAGCCGGGACGGGTGACGCCGATGTCGAGGATGCTCGCCGCCTCGGCGTTGTACACCCGCCAGATCTCGCTGTCACCGGACAGCAGGTCCACCACCTCGGTCTCGAAGTCGTCGTCGAGTCCGTTCGGAACCTCGGGGACGTCGTAGCTCGGCGGGTCGACTCCGAGCGCATCGAAGGCGCGGCGGGTGAATGCGGCCATCTGCCCCCGGGCGAGGGTGTCGTCCGGGCAAAAGTCCGATCCGTCGCCACAGCCACGGGTGATTCCAGACCCGGCGAGCCAACCGGCGTCGGATGCGAATACGTGGCCATCGGTGTCCTCGAAGGACTGTGAGTCCGTGACGTCGATGTCGTTCCCCAGCGTCCGGCGCATGAATGCAGCGAACTCGCCCCTGGTGAGAGGGCTATCAGGACAGAATCGACCTTCTGAACACCCTCTGGTGATGCCGGTGGTCGCCAGCCACTCGATGTCCGAGGAATGGACGGACTGGGAGATGTCATCGAACGTGGATTCCCCCGACGGTTCGGGAGCGAAGTCGACGAACGCCCTCCGGATGAAAGTGGCGAACTGGGCCCGGGTGAGCGGGTCGTCGGGACAGAACGACCAGGTGTCACACCCTCTTGTGATTCCTGTCGCCGCCAACCACTCGATGTCGGACTCGAACACAGAGTTGTCGTCGTCCGTAAACCGACCTCCGGATGCATCGGCAACCTGAGGTATGAGGAGGGCTGCGAAGACGGCGACGGCCACTACGACTGATCGTGCGTGCATCCGGTCGTATCGGCACATCGGCCGACCGTCTGAAAGCGCCGGCTACGGCGACCCGTCGGCAATCTCCCGGGCGGCCCGGCGGTCCACCTTGCCGACCGCCAGACGCGGCAGGGCTGTGGCGACCCAGCGGCGAGGGATCTTGAAGCCTGCCAACCGGTAACGAGCGTGCCGCTCCAACTCTCCTGGTGCGGCGCCGCCCTCGTAGACGGCAATCAGGCTCTGACCCCAATCAGGATCGGGATATCCCATGACCACGACGGCGTCGACGCCGGGGTGCTCTCCGAGCACAGCTTCAACCTCGGAGGGGTGTACGTTCTCTCCGCCGGTGACGATCACGTCGTCGGCCCGTCCGAGCACCTCGATCACCCCGTCGGCGGACACGGTCCCGAGATCCCCTGTCTCGAACCAATCGGCTGCGTCGCGACGCCCTTCGCCGACGTACCCATCGAAGAGCATCGGGCCGCGGACACCCAGTCGGCCGTCGACCGAACGGATCTCCGCCCCTGGAACCGCCACGACCTTTCCGTCCTCCGGCCGGGCCGTGGCAATCTGCGAGGCGGTCTCGGTCATTCCATAGGTGGGGAGCACCGGGAGACCCGCCGCCCGGGCCCGCTCAACGAGGTCGAAGGGAACCGGGCCGCCGCCTACGAGGACGGCCTTCACCCCCGAGTACCGGCCCGGGTGGACGTCGAGCGTCCGGGCCAGCGTCACCGCCACCAGGGAAGCAATCGTTGCCGCCCCGGCCCGAAGCGCGGCGGCGGTCTGAAGGGGATCGAAGCGGGGCTCCAGCATCACCGTCGACGCCTCTCGCGCCGATCGAACGAGAATCGACGCCCCGCCCACATGACTGATCGGAAGGTTGCACAGCCACACATCGTCGCTGTCATGGCCCAGATGCTCGGTGGACGCGGAGGCCGACGCCTCCAAGTTGGCGAACGTCAGCCGCACACCCTTGGGCCGGCCCGCCGAACCCGAGGTGAAGACGATCCACGCCACCCGGGCAGGATCGATCTCTCCTGCTCGCACTCCGGTTCCTCTCAAGGCCGACGGGGCGATGAGATTGACGGAATCCGAGGAGGCTCCGCCTCCGATCACCAACGTCACGCCCACCTGGGCGGTTTGGTGATCCAGTTCGGCAGGCGCCAACCGGGGGTCGAGCAACTGAACGGCACCGCCAGCACGCCAGATGGCGAACATGGCGGTGACCGAGTCGACATCGTTCGAGGCGACCAAACCAACGGTGACGCCGCTCATGACGCCTGCCTCTCGCAGACCACCCGCCATCGACGCCACCCGATCCTCCACCTCGGCGGTCATCCACGACCGATCGCGGGTGACGATGAACGGGTGGTCCGGACCGCTGCGGGCGGCTTGGGAAATCCAGTCGAGCACACCACCAAGCTAGTTGCCCGTCGGGGATCTCCGAGCGGGCCCGCCGCGGCACTACCGTGCCGTCATGGTCTCCCAGATCTTCGACCCAACCGCATGGAAGCCGGTGGACGGCTTCGACTTCACCGACATCACGTACCACCGCGCCAAGAACCTGGGCTGTGTTCGAATCGCTTTCAACCGACCCGAGGTCCGAAACGCCTTCCGTCCCCACACCGTGGACGAGTTGTACAGGGCCCTCGACCACGCCCGCCAGACCTCGGATGTCGGAGTGGTGATCCTCACCGGAAACGGTCCTTCCCCCAAAGACGGTGGGTGGGCCTTCTGTTCGGGGGGTGATCAGCGGATTCGGGGCAAAGACGGGTACAGGTACTCAGAGGACGAGTCGGCTGGCGGGATCGACCCGGCCAAGCTCGGGCGACTCCACATCCTCGAGGTCCAGCGGCTGATCAGGTTCATGCCGAAGGTCGTGATGGCTGTCGTACCCGGTTGGGCTGTCGGCGGAGGGCACTCACTCCACGTGGTTTGCGACCTGACACTCGCCTCCCAGGAGCACGCGATTTTCAAACAGACCGACGCCGACGTGGCTAGCTACGACGCCGGGTACGGCTCGGCATATCTGGCGAGAATGGTCGGCCAGAAACGGGCCCGAGAGATCTTCTTCCTCGGTCGCAACTACTCGGCACAGGATGCCTTCGAAATGGGCATGGTCAATGCGGTCGTGCCACACGCTGAACTGGAGCGAGAAGCGGTGCAGTGGGCACGGGAGATCCTCGCCAAGTCCCCGACAGCGCAGCGGATGCTCAAATTCGCCTTCAATCTCGTGGATGACGGCCTGGTGGGACAGCAGATCTTCGCCGGCGAGGCGACCCGTCTCGGCTACATGACCGATGAAGCGCAAGAAGGCCGCGACGCCTTCCTGGAGAAACGCCCGCCGGACTTCACCCCGTTCCCCTGGTGGTATTGACCCTCTCTCGCAGGTTGGCGGGGTGGACGGTGGGGTCAGGCCAGCAGGAAGCGGCCTAGGGCGATGGTCCCCAGGGCCGTGAGCACCGAGAGGTACGACAAGCCGGTGGCCGCCATCACCCCTTCGTAGCCGTGCTCCTTCAGGGAGAACCACACCCCAACCATCATCAGGATCGACATCAGAACGAGTCCGAGGTACGTCCATCCGACAGCCCCCGTCACAACCCCGGTGGTCACGACGAGAGCGGAGTCTGCGACCAAACCGACGATCCCTGCGCCATCGAGGCGGCGTAACGCCCATCTCGGGAGCTTCGGGTCCACCAGATACCAGTGGCCCAGCAACATCTCCGACGAGGTTCCGCCCAATGCCAACGCGCCGGTGACCGCGGCGAGGGCGTGATCGGTCGATCCGGCAATCGCAGAACCAACCAGAGCCGAACCGCCTAGAACAAAGAGAACCCCGGCCGGCAGCCACCACTTAGCGGCGATGATCGCGCAGGCCACGAGGACGACACCTGCCGCACCCCACGGCCCGGCCCCAAACGCCGCGGCACCGGCCAGCAGCGCCGAGCCCCCGGCCGTCCACAGGAATCCCGCCCCGACAACCCGCCAGAACGCGACGAGTCCGGCCGCGATGGCGATACCACCCCCCCACATGGCGAGGAGGTCGACCGGGCTCACTGACAGCTCGAATGGCATCGGAACCCGAGGTTAGAGTGCTCGACCGGCCCCAAATCCCGAGGGAGGGCGGGATGGCACCGAAATCTCAGATCGGTCGGGCAACGCTAATGACATCGGCGTCATTCGTGCTCCTTGCGGTCGGCGCCACCGTACTCGTCCTGTCGGTCTCGACCCTCTCATCGACGCCGGCACTGACGAACCTGGCACCGGCCATGCCCGGTGTCGTCGCCATCGTCGTCCGATTCGCAGGTTCCCGACCTGAACCAGAGGCGTTGCGGGCGCTCCCCAACCCGTTGGTGGCAGTAGCCGTGGTCGGTGCTCCGCTGGCCGCCGGCCTGCTTGTATCCCGGTCGATCGAAACCGTTCCCGATTTCGATCTGACGTTGGTGGTCACCATCGGCACGCTGATCGGCGAACTCGGCTGGAGGGGGCACCTGTACGAGCTGCTCCGTCCAACGCTGCCACCGCTCATCACGGGCTTGTGCGCGGGCGTAGCTTGGAGCCTGTGGCTGTCGTCACTGGCGTGGGCGGGCGTCAATCCGCTGGCAGGAACACCGCCCGTCGAGGTCGCTCTCTGGGCGATAGCCGTCGCCACCGGCGCCACGGCTGCCGCAGAGATCAAACCGAGGTCCATATGGCTACCCGCGGCGTACGCCGCCACGACCACTACCAGCGTCGTCGTGTTCGGGATGGCACCTGCGACGGCAGGAACTCCGATACCGATGCGGGTGCTGACGGCGCTGCTGCTCGTGTGGGGACTCGTCTTCTTGGTGACAGTGAGGTACCGGCAGCTGAATCGTCTGCCGTGGCCCGACACGCCGGTCCGCCGGACGACGTAGCCTTGCGCCCGTGTCCTCCAAACATTGGATCGAAGCGGCCCGGCCGCGAACGCTCCCGGCGGCGGTCGCTCCTGTGCTCGTCGGCTCGGGCCTGGCCGCAGGCGATGGCGTATTCCGCCTGGGTGCTCTCGTTGCCGCCTTCTTCGGCGCACTGGCGATCCAGATAGCCGCCAACTTCGCCAACGACGTCTCCGACGCCCGGCGTGGCGTCGACGTCGATCGGCTGGGACCCCCGAGAATGGTCACGGCGGGCGTCATCTCTCCCCGACAAATGTGGACGGCGGTGTGGCTGGCCATTGCCGTCGCCGGAGCTGCCGGCGTCTATCTCATCGCGATCGCCGGATGGATCGTCGCCGTCATCGGCATCGTCTCGATCGTTGCCATGCTGGCCTATGTCGGTGGGCCCATCCCCTACGGCTATCGGGGGTTGGGAGAAGTCTCTGTCTTTCTGTTCTTCGGGCTGGTGGCCACCGTCGGAACTCGCTTCGTCCACGGTCGAACCGCCCCCGCCGACAGCTGGCTTCTGGGCGCCGTCATGGGACTCCTGGCAGCGGCCATCCTCGTGGCCAACAACCTCCGCGACATCGATTCGGATCGCCGGACCGGCAAGAACACGCTTGCCGTCATTCTCGGCAGAGAACGAACGAGGGCGCTGTACACGTCC
>JAOUGY010000008.1 GCA_029865445.1 Acidimicrobiia bacterium
CGTGCACCAGTCGCCAGTCACCAGTCACCAGTCACCAGTCACCAGCCGCCAGTCACCAGGATTCTGACCTGCTGACCTGCTGACCTGCTGACGGCCAGAGCGAAGCTCGGGCTTAAATCTCCTGGAGCTCTCGGTGTTCGGTCCGGCCGTCGACGTGAAGGGCGAAGCGCCCTGACGTCCGCGGGTGGACCGGACTGGGGCTCTCCCATGGCCAGCCGCCGAACTGGGTTCTCCGATAGTCGTCGATGGCGGTCTGGATCTCGTCGGCCGTGTTCATCACGAACGGCCCCATCTGGATCACAGGAGCACCGATCGGACGTCCTTGGAGCAGAAGCAGCTCGGCCGTCTCCGCTCCGTCGTTGACCAAGGCGACCGGTGCCTCGGGATGCAGCCTCGCTCCGATGTTCTTGGCAAGCCGGTGGTCTCCGACTCCGATGTTCTGGCCTTGCGCCCCGTGCAACATCCGATTGACTCCGGGCACCGCCCCGGGAATCACCCATTCTGCGCCCGGCTCGAGGAGGATCACCCAGATCGCCATGTCTGCGGTGGGATCAGATCCCCACGAGTCCGGCGGTGGTGGCGGCGGCCGGTGGCCGTCGAGTTCACCCGCTACCACCTCGACTCTGACTCCGGGGCGTGGTGTGAGCGCCGGGATCTCCTCAGACCAGAGCATGGAGAAGTGGGCGTCCACCATCTTGGAATGAGGCGGCAGGTTGAGCCAGATTTGGAACAACTCGAGGGGATTTGGCTCCGACGTCTTGATGAGCGGGAACATCTCGGCGTGCATGATCCCCGAGCCGGTGGTGAGCCATTGGACGTCGCCACCTCCGTAGCGGGCGGTTGCTCCCAGGGAGTCGGCATGGTCGACGTATCCGCGTCGCACGACGGTGACCGTTTCGAAGCCACGATGGGGGTGCTGGGGGAACCCGGGAACAGAGTCGCCGTGATACATGCTCCAGCCGTCCCTGTATGAGAAGTCCATGCCAAGTCGGCGTCCGGCGAGGGATGCGGCCGGCCCCTGGAATTCATTGCCTTCGGGATAGTCGTCGACGTGGTGGACGGTGAAGATGAACGGATCGAGGCCGGTCCACGGCATTCCGAGTTCGACGAGTTGTATCACTGGATCCATCCGTCCAGATTACCTGACAAGTCAACTAATCGCGGGCGACCCTTTTTTTCCCTATGTGAAAACCAAAATTCGGGAACGCGGAGACCTGGTTCCAACGTCTCACAACGACACGAGCCTCGATTGGGGCCCCAGAGGGAGAAACGGGAGGGTTCATGGCCGGATCGCAGCTGTCGCGGCGTGCGTTCATCAAAGGCGCAGCCACCGCCACCGGAGCGTTGCTCATACCGGGGACGGCGTGGGCCGCACCGGGACATCCGCTGGCAAAGGAATACTCGCCCGACGTTCTGCTCGGCTGGGTCGGCACGGTGTATGCCCAGGTGAAGGCCGAACGCTTCACCCCGCCGTCTGCAGCGCGAGCGTACGGATACCTCGGCGTCACGGCCTACGAGGCGGTGGTGGGTGGCATGCCCCAATACACCAGCCTGGCGGGTTCGCTGAACGGCCTGAGACGACTCCCAGCCAGGGTCCAGTCTCAGCGTTACGACTGGCCCACCGTCGTGAACGCCGCTCTGGCCAGAACCATGGATGCCGTGTTCGCCGACCGGTCGGCCGGTGCCCGCCAAGCCCTCGCCGCCCACGCCGAAACCAACCGCTCCGCCCTGCGAGGGGCACTGCCCGCACCGGTGTTCGATAGGTCCGATGCCTTCGGAGCCACCCTCGGGTCGGCACTGGTGAGCTGGATCGATTCCGACAACTACCTGGCCACGCGTGGCCTCCCGTACGACCCGCCGGTGGGGCCTTCACTCTGGGTGCGCACCCCACCGAACTTCGGCGCCGCTCTCGAACCCCACTGGGAACAGGTGCGGAGCTTCACGCTGGCCGACAACGCCGAATGCGCTCCCCAACCTCCGGTGCCCTATTCGGAGGATCCGGGTTCGGACTTCTACGCCCAGGCCTTGACCGTCTACGAGACGTCGCTCGCACTGACCGATGCCCAGCGAGACACCGCCATGTTCTGGCGGGACAACCCCGACGGTTCGACAGGTCTGCCGTCCGGCCACTGGGCGCTGACCGAGACGATCCTCATCCGCGACCTGGGCATGTCGCTGGCGGCCGCCGCCGAGATGCTCGCCGTCGTGGGCGTCGCCGTCGCCGACGGCTTCACTTCGTGCTGGACCGAGAAGTACCGGACGAACCTGCTTCGCCCCGTCACCTACATCCTCCGGCACATCGATCCGGCCTGGGCTTCGTTCGTCAACTCGCCTGCCTTTCCCGAGTACACATCCGGCCATTCGGTGGGCTCGGGCGCGGCCGCCGAAGCGATCACCGCCCTCGTCGGATCGATTTCGTACACCGACGACACCGGACTCGATCGCGGATTCGCGGCGAGGACGTTCACCGACGTGTGGGAGGCGGCCCACGAGGCGGCCGTGTCCCGGCTGTACGGAGGAATCCACTATCCGATGGCGATCACCGTCGGCGTGGAGCAAGGGATTCAAGTCGCAAGAAAGGTTCTCGAGAGGGCGAAGACCCGTCGAGGTTGAACACACCGGGATTGGAGGTTGGACCGGTGTCGGTCAAGACAGTCACTACGAGAGAGGGATGGAATGGGACTCAAGAAGAAACTCGTGGCACTCGCAGCGGCGGTGGCCTTGTTCATCGTGCCGTCGGTGGTCTCGGCCGCCGTAGACAAGTATCGGTATGACAACAGTCAGGCGTGGGCCTATTGGACCCAGATCGACCCGGTGAACGCCGACGGGATCGTCGGCTGGCACTTCGGGTACATCAACGCCTACCAGTTCGACTCCGAAGGCGAGGGCGGAATCTACGTCGATGCCTGGATCGAGGACGCCTTCTGCCCCGAAGGCGTGGAGCCCTATTCGGGTGGCGGTCACGGTGAGGAGCCGGTGGACGACCCCTGCACATACGGCTTCCGGTACGGATACTCCGAGAACGCGACGCTCGAGATCACGGGGCGCAAGCTCGACTCCGCCCGTATGACCGGAACGCTGATCCTCTCCGACGGCCACGGCGGCGACCCGGTGGGTATGCCTCCGTTCGACATCACGCTGACGGGTGTCGGCAACACGTGGACCAGCCAGTCCATGTACCGCGATCGATATCAGGGCGGGATGGGCATGTCACGGGATCGCTGGACCCAGCGCGAGGCGACTGTGACCGGGTTCATCGGTCCGATGGGATTTGCCCCCGACCTGTCGGGCGGTGGATTCGGCGTGTCGAGCGGATTCTCGCTCTGGAAGGGTTGATCGTCGGCTGATTTGTCGTCGAATCCGGACGACGAAGGGCCCGCACCTCCGCCGGTGCGGGCCCTTCGTTCGTTCAAGCCGGGAATCGGCTCGAGGCGGACGAGGTCGGTGGCGCTGCCGGGCGGAGCAGACCTACTCCCCGATGGCGCCCGCCACGATGGTGACGCCTCCACCGCGGCAAGGCAAAGGTTGCCCGGCCGGCAACGAGTACTGCGCATCGGCCAATGGTGGAAGGATCCCCCTGTCTTGGACGTCTGATGGACGTGATCTCACGACCCGCCATCAGAGCGACCTGTAGCCTGGCGCTCCCGATTCGAGGAGTGTCATGGCGGAGATCGAGATCGGTGGCCGGGTCGCTCCCGGTTTCGAGGCGGTTCGTGTCGCCTTCGAGGAGAACTTCCGCTCCCGGAGTGAGATCGGGGCCACGGTGGCGGTGGTGGTCGGCAACGAGCTCGTGGTCGACTTGTGGGGCGGCATGGCCGATCCCACCCGGAATCGCCCATGGCGGGAAGACACCCTCGTCAACATGTTCTCCACCACCAAGGGGATGTCGGCTTTGGCGGTGGCGCACGCCCACTCCCGGGGTCTGTTCGACTACGACGAGAAGGTGGCCGCCTACTGGCCCGAGTTTGCCGCCAATGGTAAAGAAGATGTGACCGTCCGCACCCTGCTCTCGCACCAGGCCGGCCTGTGTGCGATCGACACTCCGATGAACGTGGCGACCCTGGCCTCGGCTGAAGCAGTGGCGGCTGCAATCGGCCCTCAGAAACCGGCGTGGACCCCAGGTGAACGCCATGGTTATCACGGGATCACGCTCGGCTGGTACGAGTCCGAGTTGATCCGGCGGACCGATCCCCGGGCCCGCACGATGGGTCGCTACTTCGCAGACGAGATCGCAACGCCGCTCGGGCTGGACTTTCACATCGGGCTTCCCGACGACGTACCCGACGAGCGCCTGGCCCGGATCATGGGCGACTGGTACCGGACCAAGATGGTGTTCAACATCCGGACCATGCCCTCGGAGTTCGTCAGAGACTTCCTCAACCCGAGGTCGATCACCGCCCGAGCCTTCGCCAATCCGAAGGTCCTCGGCCGGCCACTCCGCTACAACGACCGCGACCTCCGCCGGATCGAACTGCCTGCCTCCAACGGCACGGGGACCGCCCGCAGCGTGGCACTCGCGTACGGTGAGTTCGCCTCGGGTGGCCGGCGCCTCGAGATCGATCCCAAGACCATGGCGTCGCTGCACGATCCGGCAGCATCTCCCACGGACGGGCGGTTCGACGAGGTTTTGCGGATGGACACGACCTTCTCGCTGGGCTGCTGCAAGCCGTGGTCCGGGTTCGACTTCGGTTCATCCCACGCCTTCGGCACTCCCGGCGCCGGGGGATCGATGGGATTCGCCGATCCCGAGCTGGGCATGGGGTTCTGTTATGCCATGAATCGGATGGGGTTCTACCTCTTCGACGACCCCAGGGAGACAGCCCTCCGTGACGCAGCGACCCAGGCAGCCAGAGCGCGCATCGCGGCGAGCTGACCCGTTCAGCCGGTTCGACCAGAGTCCACAATCCGCAAGCCCGTCGAGCTCGTCGCTGACCCCTGACCGAACGAGGCTGGTGAACTCGACGTCCTCGTGCAACGCCGGCACCCGGGGGGTCGACGCTTCCCGATCAGCCGACACGGCGGACGCCGCACGATGCGCCCCGGCGGACCGACCCTCACGTTCGAGTAGAGATTGAGACTGGCCTCCAGGTCACCCCTACCTGCCTGGGTCCTTTGGACCAATCTTCGCAATCGACTTCAGGGGGCCTCGTGGGCGCCGATGCATATGCGCCTTGCGCCCGCCCCGCTTGTCGAAAGAGGAATCATGCCCCGAGTTCTTGGTGCCCGCCGGTTTCCCGGCGTCCTTGCTGCCTTCGTCGCACTCCTGACACTCCTGGTCCCCAGCCTCGCCGCCGGTGCAGGAATCCTCACGCCGTTCGAGCTGGACGGCGACGCGGTCGACAGCCCCGCCGGCACACCCGATGACTGGGCGAACGTGTATGCAGGTACGCCCACGGCGCTAGCGTCGGCATTCCTCTCGGACGGCATCTCGTCGACCGGCGACACCACCTACTTCACCGGGGGCGGCTCCAAAGACACCGAGCCGATCTCCAACTGGACCTGGGGTGGCTCGTCCGTACCCGACAAGAACGAAGTCACCGACGCCGCCGTCGCCACCTATCTCGATGCCGGAGGCGACATGCTGTTGTATCTGGGGATCGACCGCTACGACAACAACGGCGCAGCCTCCATGGGCTTCTGGCTCCTGCAGCAGCCGCTGGCTCTCGGAACGGGAGGGGCGTTCATCGACAGCCGGACCGGGCTCCCGGCCTCGCACGAAGAGGGCGACATGCTCGTGGTCGCCGACTTCCAGGGCGGCACACCGACGGTGCGGGTGTTCTTCTGGGAGTCCGGCGCGCTCGTCCTCGACAGCACCACGGTCCTCGACTGCCGCGTGGCGATCTCCACCACCCCGATCTGCGGAAGCGCCAACAACGCGGCGATCAGCGCTCCCTGGCCGTACAAGCCCAAGTCGGGCCCAGCCAACGTCTTCCCCGTCGACGCCTTCTTGGAGGTCGGCCTCAACCTCAACGACGTCCTGGCGACACCGCTCGGGTGCATCAACACGGTGCTCGCCGAATCGCGTTCTTCGACTCAGACGAACGCCCAGCAAAAGGACCTCGTCCTCCAACGATTCCAGTCGTGCAGCATCCACGTGGCCGCCAGCTCGTCCACGCTGTCGACCGACGGCGAGACGATTTCCACGACGCTGACCGTCACCAACACCGGCGCCGCGGAGCTCACGCTCGGTACGTTCACCGACTCCACGCTCGGCGACCTCGGACCGGCCGCCTCCGCCGCGGGGTGCGACACCCTCGCTCCAAAGGCAACATGCACCTTCACCATCGAGTCAACCGTGCCGGACGGCAGCTCGCCCGGCGCCCTCGCCGGGACGGCCACGGCGACCTATCTCCCCCCGAACGGCATCGGGACCGTCGTCGGGACCGCCGCTCACTCCACTCAGCTCTTCATGCCCCGGGTGTCCCTCTCCAAATCCGGACCCGCGGTGGCGAACCGGGGAGCGGATGTCACCTATACCTTCATGGTGCAAAACACGTCCCTCACCTCGCCCACTCTCGGGGCACCAGATCTCGTGTTCGTGTCTGCTGCCACGCCGTCCGACGGCGGCATAGTTGACGACCGGCTCGGCGATCTGACTACGGCGGCGGCCTCCGCCGGATGCGACCGGATTCCGACCGGCGGCACATGCACCTTCACGGTCACCCGGCCCGTTGGACTCGGCGACCCCGACCCGCTCGTCAACACCGCGACCGCCGACTATCACCCGGCCGGATACTCGGTGTTCGCCACTGCCACCGACAGCCACTCACTCGCCATCAACGACGCCCCGGTGGCGAATGGCGACGACGTGACCACCTCCGAAGAGGTGCCGGTGACGATCGATGCGATCGCCAACGACACCGACCCCGACGGCAACCTCGTGGCGGCCTCGACGACCGTGCTGTCCGGGCCTGCCAGCGGGAGCCTGCAGAATCACGGTGACGGCACGTTCACCTACACACCGAACGTCAACTACTCGGGTACCGACTCGTTCACGTATCAGGTCTGCGACGCCGCAACCCCCGAGATGTGCTCATCGGCGACGGTGACGATCACGGTCTCCGCCGTGAACGACGTTCCTGTCGCCACCGACGATTTGCTCGTCACAGACGAGGACACACCGGGCGCGGTCACGGTGACGGCCAACGACACCGACGATGATGGCGATCCGCTCACGGTTACCGGTTTCACGACTCCGTCGAGTGGTTCCGTGGTCGACCTGGGCGGCGGCATCCTCGAGTACACGCCGAATCCCGAATTCTCGGGCTCGGACTCGTTCACCTACACGGTGTGCGACCCGACGCCTGAGTGCGACACGGCCACCGTCTCGGTCACCGTGATATCGGTGAACGACGACCCGGTAGCCGTCAACGACTCGTACACCACCGTCGAGAGCACACCTCTGACCGTTCCCCTTCCTGGAGTTCTCGGCAACGACTCCGACGTCGAAGGCGACTCGATCGCAGTGGACTCACACACCCAACCCGCCGGAGGGTCGGTTGCCGTCGACTCCGATGGCGCCCTCAGCTTCGAGCCGACGCCCGGGTTCGTCGGCATCACGTCGTTCACGTACACGGTGATCGACGGCAACGGCGGGTCGGCCACCGCAACGGTGGAGATCACCGTCACCGCTTCGCTACCCCCTGTAGCCGATGACGACACCGCCTCGACCGACGAGGACTCCGCCGTCGACGTCGACGTGCTCGCCAACGACTCCGACCCGGAGGGTGGCGAACTGACGATCGACTCGTTCACGACACCACTCAATGGGTCGGTCACCGACCTCGGCGCGGGCATCCTGCGCTACGCCCCCGACACGAACTTCAACGGGTCCGACTCGTTCACGTACACGGTCTGTGATCCAGTGGGCGCGTGCACCACGGCCACCGTCACGATCACGGTCAACCCGGTCAACGACGACCCGACGGCCGAGAATGACACCTATTTCACGATTGAGGACACACCGTTGATCGCGACGCTTCCCGGCGTGCTCGTCAACGACAGCGACGTCGACGGCGACGGTCTCTCGGTGGTCTCGGTCGACACAACCGGACTCGCCGGCTCCTTGTCGTGGAGCGGCAACGGGGCATTCACGTACACGCCGACAGCGGACTTCAACGGTTCGACCTCATTCACCTACACGGTGGAGGACGGCAACGGCGGCGTCGCGACCGCCACAGTGACCATCACCGTGACCGCCTCCCCCGACAACCCGGTGGCCGTCACCGACACGATCGTCACGGACGAGGACACACCGGGATCGACCGACGTGCTCGTCAACGACTTCGACGTCGACGGCGATACGCTCGCCATCGACTTCATCGGCACTCCTTCGAACGGCTCCGTCGCCAATCTCGGCGGCGGCGTGCTCGAATACACCCCGGACCCCGACTTCAACGGGTCTGACTCGTTCACCTACACCGTCTCCGACGGGACGGGCCGGTTCGCCACCGCAACGGTCAACATCACGGTGAATCCCGTGAACGACGATCCTGTGGCGGTCGACGATGCAGCCTCGACCGACGAGGACGTCCCCGTCTCGGTCAACGCCATCAGCAACGACACGGATCCGGATGGCGACGCGCTGACGATCTCCTCGTTCACCCAGGCTGCCGACGGCTCTGTGGCCGACCTCGGCGGCGGCGTGCTCGAATACACCCCGGACCCCGGCTTCTTCGGGACGGACTCGTTCACCTACACGATTTCCGACAGCCAGGGTGGGTCGGCAACGGCCACGGTGAACGTCACCATCGCCTCGGTCAACGACGATCCGGTTGCCGTCGACGACACCATCACAACCGACGAGGGCGTCGCGGCATCCGTGGATGTCCTCGCCAACGACGGGGACGCCGACGGCGACACGGTCACCATCAGCGCCATCGGTACTCCGACCAACGGGTCGGTGGCCGACCTCGGCGGCGGTGTGCTCGAATACACGCCAGACCCCGGCTTCTTCGGGACGGACTCGTTCACGTACACGATTTCGGACGGGGCAGGCGGGTCCGCCACGGCCACGGTGAACGTCACCGTGAATCCCGTGAACGACGACCCGGTGGCCGTCGACGACTCGATCTCGACCGATGAGGACACCTCCGCCGACGTGACGGTCACCGACAACGATTCCGATCCTGATGGTGACACGCTGACCATCTCGTCGTTCACCCAGCCTGCGAATGGCGCCGTCACCGACCAGGGAGGTGGCGTTCTGCGCTACACCCCCGATGCGAATTTCCACGGCGCCGATTCGTTCTCGTACACGGTGTGCGACCCGTCCGGTGCGTGTGACTCGGCGACCGTCGACGTGACGGTTGCCTCCGTCAACGACGACCCCGACGCGGTGGACGACGTCTACTCGACCGTCGAAGACGTGCCGCTGTCCGTCTCCGCCCCCGGGATTCTGGGGAACGACACCGACGTGGACGGCGACGGCCTCACGGTCGACTCGGTAGACACCACCGGACTCGCCGGCAACCTTTCCTGGAACCCCAACGGAGCGTTCACCTACACCCCAACGTCCGGATTCGTGGGCGCGACGTCCTTCTCCTACACGGTCGGAGACGGCAACGGGGGCTCGGCAACTGCTGTCGTCGACCTCACCGTGACCCCCTCACTCCCACCCGTGGCGAACGATGATTCGGCCACGGTCGGCGAGGACTCGGCGGTGGACGTCGACGTGGTCGCCAACGACTCCGACCCTGAAGGTGGTGCTCTCACGATCGCCTCGTTCACCTCACCCACCAACGGTGAGGTGACCGACCAGGGTGGAGGCGTCCTCCGCTACACCCCGGACCCCGACTTCAACGGTGCGGACTCGTTCACCTACACCGTGTGCGACCCGACGGGCGCGTGCGACACGGCCACCGTGGACGTCACCGTCGACCCGGCCAACGACCCGCCCACGGCAACCGACGACACCCTCCTGGTGGCGGAGGACGGCGCAGCGGACGTGGACGTGCTCTTCAACGACTTCGACGTGGACGGCGATTCGTTCTCTATCGACTCGTTCACCCAGCCCTCCAGCGGCACCGTCTCGGATCTGGGCGGCGGGGTGTTCCGCTACGTGCCCGAAGCCGACTACAACGGTGGGGACTCGTTCACCTACACGATCTGCGACACGTCGGGTGCCTGCGACACGGCGACCGTGTTCGTCACGGTCGATCCGGTCAACGACCCGCCCGTCGCCGTCGACGACACCTACGCCGGGGACGAGGACATTCCGGTGTCCGGCGATGTGATCGCCAACGACTCCGACATCGACGGAGACAACCTCAGCGTGATCTCCACATCGCTCGCCGGCAACGGTTCGGTGGCGATGAGCAGTGACGGCACCTTCACCTACACACCCGACCCGAACTTCAACGGGATCGACTCGTTCACGTACACGATCTCGGACGGGGCAGGCGGCATGGCCACGGCCACGGTCACCATCGATCTCGGACCGGTGAACGACCTGCCGGTGGCGGCTCCCGACGTCCTCACCATCCCCGAAGACACCTCGAACTCCATCGACGTCTTGGCCAACGACTTCGACGTCGACGGAGATACCATCGGCGTGGTCTCATTCACGCAACCGTCCAACGGCACGGTGGTCGACCTCGGCGGTGGTGTCTTCGAGTACACGCCAAACCCCGACTATTCCGGGCCCGACTCGTTCACCTACTCCATCACCGACGAGAGCGGCACGCCGGTGATGGCGACGGTGTCGATCACAGTGACTCCTGTGAACGACCCACCGGTGGCGCTGGCCGACTCCGCGTCCGTGGCCTCAGGTGCTGCGGTGTCTGTGCCGGTTCTCGTGAACGACTCGGATGTCGACGGCGACCCGTTGTTTGTGGCGTCCTTCACGCAGGGAGCGAACGGAACCGTGGTGGACCTCGGTGGTGGTCTGCTGCGGTACACGCCGAACGCAGGCTTCACCGGTGTCGACACCTTCACCTACGAGATCTCGGACGGTAGTGGCGGAACCGACACGGCGACGGTCACCGTCTTCGTGACCCCGGTGAACGACCCACCGGTCTACACGGGTGCTCCGTCCAACACGTCCCAGACCCTCACGATCGGTGGTACGCCGGTGTCGCTCGAGGCGATCGATGCCAACGGCGACCCACTGGTGTATTCGATGCTCGGGGGCAGCCTGCCGCCAGGTGTGACGCTCAACCCGGACGGCAGTTTCTCCGGGACCGCCGTGGCGTCCGGTGAGTACACGGTGACGGTGGAGGTCTGCGACGACGGGGTGCCCGCACTTTGCGACACAACGACGTTGACCGTGGTCGTGGGCTTGGGCTTGGTCAACCTTCCGCCCGACCTGGCCCCCGGCTTCGATCCGAAGCTGACCATCGGGACCGGCGGTATACCCGACCCGCTGCCACTCTTCGATCCGGACGGGCACAACGTCACGGTGACGGTGATCCGCGGCCCTCTCCCGCCCGGTCTCACCCTGAACCCAGACGGCACGTTCGATGGGGTGGCAACCATACCCGGCGTGTATTCGGTGACGATCGAGCTGTGCGACGACTTCGTGCCGAGCGCATGCACCATCCGCACGATCACGATCGAAGTCACCGGCGACCCGGTAGTCCCCCCGAGTTCCACGACGACGACGGTCGTTCTGGCCACATCGACGACGGTCCCGCCGACGGCAACGCCTGGCCCCCTGCCGTTCACCGGATTCGACCTCTCGCTGATGCTGTCGGTGGCGTTGTCGCTCCTCGTCGGGGGCGTTCTCCTCGCCCGCCGAGCACAACGGCTGGAGTAGCAGGCAGAGGCCACGACGCCGGCGGGTCAACTGGACCCGCCGGCGTCCCTGATCCACTGCGTCTCTGGCCTCGTTCGTGATGACAAAGGGCTCGCCCCCGAGGCGGTCGGACGGCTCGGACAGCGAGCGGCTGCTCACCCCCTCGCCCTGCGACGCCATCGCCAACTCGCTTTCGCCTCACTCGTGCGCCCGCCTGGCGCGATGAGCGCGCTGCGCCTCCCGGTTCCCACAGACGTCGGAGCTACAGAACCGCCGAGAACGATTCCGGGTGCGATCGACGAACACGTCCTCGCACGTGGAACTACCACAGGTGTTGAATCGCCGCACTCCGTGCAACCGAATCTCCTCGAGCGCTCCACCCGCTGCTTCGGCGAGGATGCGGTCGGCGACGGTTCCCTCCGGATCGGCATAGCCAAAGACCCATTTCTCGTCCGATCCGTGGACCAATTGCGGTCGGGGCTTCGCAGCAGCCAGAAGATCATTCAGGGCGACCACGGCTATCGCCTCATCCTCGGCAAGCAGCGCGCGTCGCAGCTCCGGGCGGGCTCGCCGGATGCTTTCGAGGTCCTTGACGGTCGCGGCGAGCTGTTCGATCCCGTGAGCCACGGCGAAATCGGTCAAGTCGCGCACTGTTCCGAGCAGGTCATCACCGGCGAATACGTCGAATGTGTTCACGAGATCGATCGACAGCTGGGCGGTGTCTGAATAATGAGCCATATTCCGGTTGACTCCTTATATCGCGGACTGTAGTGTAAGCATCTATAGACGTTATAACTCATTACGCATCTGGCTGCAAGGGTCACGATGCCACAAGAAAGGACACGTGGAATGACTCACTTGCTCACCGTCGAACTGGTCAAGGCTCTTGCGGAGGACCGGGCGCGACATGCCGGGCGCCGAGTGGAGCCGAAACGCGAACGAGAAAGACTTCTCCACCGGTGGACTCCGGGACGATGGTTCACCTGGCGTCACAACCGCCCCGCGGGTGTGCTGAGATGAATCGGCCTCGAGTCGGCGCCGCCTTGATGGCCGTTTGCGTCATCTGGGGATCGACCTACCTCGCGATCAAGCATATGGTGACCGGCTTCCCCCCGCTGCTGGGTTCGGCAATCCGCTTTCTCGTCGCAGGAGGCCTACTCTATGGCTTCGCTGCGCGGAGGTCTGGTCGACTCGATCGTCGGCTGTGGAAGGCAGCTATCGAACTCGGCGCGCTCCTCATCGTCGGTGGCGTGGGGCTCGTGACTGTGGCCGAGTCGACCGGGATCGGCTCCGGACTGGCGGCAACCGCCGCGGCGGCTATCCCGCTTTGGGCCTCTGTCGTGAACGGGTTGTCGGGCACCTGGCCGAGGCGCCGAGAGTGGTGGGGATTGGGCATCGGCATGATGGGCGTGGCGCTGCTCGGCTTCGAGGGAGACTTTTCGTCCAACCGACTTGGGGCCGCGCTCATGCTTGCAGCCCCTATCTGCTGGGCAGTGGGCTCGATCCGGCGTACTCGTGTCGCCTTCCCGGCCGGTCAGGTCGGCGTCGGAGCAGAGATGCTCGCCGGTGGGGCCCTGCTCCTGCTCCTGGCAGCGGCTCGCGGCGAGCGATTGAACGCTGTTCCCGGACCTGAGGCATGGCTCGGACTCACCTATCTCATCGTGTTCGGATCGCTCGTCGCCTTCAGCGCATATATGTACCTTCTGGACAATGTGCGCCCTGCACTCGCCACCAGCTACGCCTACGTCAATCCGGTGGTGGCGATGGCCCTCGGCTTGACGCTGGGTGCCGAGTCGGTCACCGCATCCGGGCTTGCGGCCCTTCCGCTGATCCTCAGTGGCGTGGCCCTCATGTCGGGGCTGGGAGTCGGATTCGTCAGTCCCCTGTTCACGCACCGCAGGCAGCCCGAGTTTGACGCCCCGGCGGCGGCGTGACCACCTCTACGAGGGCAGGAAGCCACCGACCGCCCCGAGCAGGCGAGAAACGCGTCACGCGCGGACCAGACGCGGACCAAACGTGGTCCAGAGGTCTTCGAGCTCCCCACTCGGACACCGAGATCCCTCGGTAGATGAAGGGGATTCTCGGGGTGGGCGTTGACGGGCTCGAACCGCCGACCTCTTCCTTGTAAGGGAAGCGCTCTCCCAGCTGAGCTAAACGCCCGGGTCGGCGACATTGTACGTGAAGGCTCAGGTCCCCGCCTCCTAGGCAACACGCGCCTGACAGCAAGAGCCGAATCGCTGTCGCCACCGCGGTGGCTCAGTGACATTTCGGGCAGAGCGGGCTCCTGCGGGCCCTGATCCTTCAACCTGTGTTTCGCGCATTCGCCTCAGATCAGCCGATTGTGCGTCGTGTAAATGAGCGTGGATCGATCACTTGTGACGGAATCTGCCCACGACCTTGGCGATGCCGGCGCCGCCGGCAACCACCACCGTCGCCCAGACCAGCGACGAGATCACCGTCACAACGAAGTCGCCAAGGGGCATGGCCGGTGCGCCCGGGACCTCCGAGTTCGCCGCGTCCCCGATCGCCACGCCGAGGCTGAAAGCCAGGCCAACGATCGCAACCACGATTGCCCGTTGAATCGCCGTGAGCCGACTTCGTACCTGCGGTCGTCCCTCCTGTGTGCGCCGAGGAACCGTGTCACACCAAGAACACGGCCAGGGCAAGGCCCAATTGCCCGATTCGCGTCGATCGTGCGGCATCCGCCGGCCCCACGGCGGGCGTGGACGCCAGATCGAAAACACCGACAGAATCCAACTTTGCGCGTATTTCTGGCGCGATTCGGCGTTCTGTCGCAAATACGACAATTAGACTCCAGCATCGGGATTGGGGTCTCGGGGCAGAGAGAGGGAGCGGGCGACATGGCACTCATCACGCGACTCGAGCACGACTCGAGACGGACGGACCTCATCAGATACGCGCAGTACGCGGCTGTCGGCGGACTGGCCTTCCAGCTGTTCCATCTGCTCGAACACTTCGCCCAGACCACCTACTGGGCACTCCACCCCGCCGAAGCGCCATGGCTCACCCCCTGGGCCGCAGCCGGGAGGGACCTGCTGGTCGTAGGCGACAAGGTCGTCACCGGCAACGAACTGCTCCACCTCATCGGCAACGGGATCTTCTTCGGTGCCCTCCTCGCCATGGCCTGGGTTTGCATGACCGGCGGACTCGACCGGGCCCGGTACCCGCACCTCTCGAAAGCGCTGGTCTCCCAGGGCATCCACCTGGCCGAGCACGTGCTTCTCACGGCCACCGTGTTCACGGTCGGCAAGCCGCTCGGCGTCTCCACCTTGTTTGGACTCGCCGCCGGCCCGGCCGGTTCGACCTACCGCATCTGGTTCCACTTCATCCTCAACGGCATCGCCACCTACTACGCCTTCCGGGCGCTTCACGAGATGCACAAGGACGGCCTGGTGGTACCCGGAGCGACCCCCGCTGCCTGACCGGGAACCGATCTGACAGCCAATCTGGGTCGGGCGGCTCATTGCCGAAACTTTCGCGATCCGAGAGTGTCAACAAAAAGACCTCAAGACAGTCCTTGACAGTCCCGATAGAGCGTCTACGAGAGCAGATTCGGTGGGAACAAGGGGAAGCAACGGATGGCGATGATGCAACGTCGAATGAACGCGATGGATGCCGGCGACGAGACCGTGCGTCAATACCTCGACGGAATCGGCACCTACGACCTGCTGACGGCCGAGGACGAAGTCGTCCTGGCCAAGGCGATCGAGAAGGGCCGAGAGGCGGAGGCCGAACTCGAAACCGGCGATCTCGACGACGAGCGCCGCGCCGAGCTCGACATCCACGTCGAATCGGGTCTCCGTGCCCGCCGCCGTTTCATCCAGGCCAACCTCCGACTGGTCGTGTCGATCGCCAAGCGGTACCAGCACTCCGGGCTCCCGTTCCTGGACCTGGTCCAGGAAGGCAATCTCGGCTTGATCCGGGCGGTCGAGAAGTTCGAACACCGAAAAGGTTTCAAGTTCTCCACGTACGCCACGTGGTGGATCCGTCAAGCGATCAGCCGGGCCATCGCCGACAAGAGCCGCACCATCCGGGTTCCGGTCCACATGATGGACACCATCACCCAGGTGCAGACGGCCGAGAACGAGCTGATCAAACGGAACGGTCGTCAGCCGACGAACGACGAGATCGCCGAAGAAGCCGGCCTCACTCCCGACAAGGTGGAAGAGGCAAAGCGGATCGCACCGGAGCCGGTCTCGATCTTCGAACCGATCGGCGAGGACAGCGCCGTGCTCGGCGATTTCATCGAAGACCTCGACGCCACCGACCCCTTCGACTTCGCCCTCACCAGCCTTCGACTCGAGGACCTGGGTGAGGTGATGGGCAGGCTCAACGAGCGGGAACGCCTGGTGATCGCCATGCGGTATGGACTCGGAAACATCGAGCCCCGCACGCTCGACGAGGTCGGCAGACACTTCAACGTCACCCGGGAACGCATCCGCCAGATCGAATCGAAGGCGATCGCCAAGATGCGCGCCCCGGTCAAGAACAAGAAGCGGGTACAGGAGCAAGCGGCGATGTGAGTTTCCACGGTCGGGTTCTTTCTCTCCTCCCCCCGATCTGGAAAACACAAAGGGCCCGGTCTTTTCAGACCGGGCCCTTCGTCGTCTGCGGCCCCCGTCATGCGCTGCGGACCAGTTCCTGCAGTTCCTCCACCGATGCCTCGAGGGGCACGTTGGCCTCGGAGTGGCGGGGTCGGCCCCGACCGCGCTTGCGGTAGAACGCCTGGCCATCCCAGAAGATGACTCCACCCCACACGCCCCACTCGATGGCGTTCTCGAGTGCGTATTCCAGACAGCGAACCCTGACGCCGCACTCACCACACACCGATTGGGCGGCGGCCAGGTCGGCAGGCTTCTCCGAGAAGAACCAGGCGTCGTTCCCGGATTCTCGACATCGGCCCTGGCTGTAGATCTCGTTCACGTTCTTTCTCCTTGAAACTCAGTGCTTGGGAAGCGACCAACAAAAAACCGCCGGTCCTTGCGATCCGGCGGTCCTTCGTGAGGTTCGATGGAAGTGAACGTGTCACTCGATCAGAGGTCGCCGGTGGGGGTCGAGGGGGGCATCGGTGAGCCGGACGCGCGGAGCCGGGACGAGGCCCGTTCCGCCGGTCGGTCCGTTGCCCGTGGCCGAGGTGGCGGCGATGCACACCGCGCCAAGGCCCCGGGTTGCCCCGGCCTTGCCGAATCCGTTGTGTCGCATCTTGATCATCATCCTCGGCCCCTCTCTACGGTGGGCGAACTCGGGGCACCGTACGTACGGTGCGAACGCCATGTCAAGGTAATTATCGAAATCACCAGATTTTCTCTGAGAAGACGCACGGGAGGCCCTCCTGATACGAGGTTTTCCTGCCGTCAGTGCAGCGCACGGACCCCGAAGAAGGCGAGAAGCACTACCCCGACACCGACCATGAGGAGGCGGGCGTCGGGGTCATTTCGGACCCGGCGATAACCTGCGATCCATGCGATGGCGACAACCACCAGCTGAACGAGCACACCGGCGTCGGTACGAGGGAGCAGGAGGTCCACTCCTTCGCCAACCATCGTTCCGGCCGGACAATTCCTCATGACGCATCCATTCGAGGTGGGTCTCAAGGTGGCCACGCGATGGGTCGTGGGTGGCTCGGCGATATCCCTGATCGGCTTCCTCGTTCCGGGTGACGCCGACCGTTTCGCCGTGGTGGCGATCCACCTCACGCTGTTGACGATCGGGCTGTTCGCCCTGACGCACCGCCTGGCACCGACGTTCGACGTCCCGGTGTTCGTTGACAAGAGCCCGGTGGGCGCCCGGCTGGGCACCGACGCCGCCCTCGTGGCACTCGTCACCGGCGCCACCGCTCTGGTCACCCTGGCGTCGTCTGCCTCACTGCGCCTCCAGCCATCGCTGCAGTTCCTCCAGCTCATCTCGGCCCTCGACATCGCCTGGACGACCAGCGGTTTCTACCTGGGGTTCCGGCGCCTGTCCCAAAAGCCGTGGGCGGGGCCTGCAGCAGGTGTGTTCATGGGATCGATGTGTGTGGCGTCTCTGGTCCGCTACCTGGCCGTGATCGGATTCGGCGCCGACGGGGGCTGGGACGTCCAGGCCGCCGAGATGTTGCGTTTGGTGATACCACCCGACGTCATCGCAGCCCTTCTCACCATTGGTGCCCTCGTCGCCGGCGCCCGCCACTGGGTACGAAAGGGTTGACAAGATCACGGCAGTCCGTCATAGTGACATCATTATGACATCACAGTGATGTCATACCACGGAAGGACCTGCCATGATCCATTTCAGCGACGACACCATCCGGGCCATACACAATGCCCGATACGGCCGCAGGACCAAGCCGGCCCCCACACCTCGCACCCCAAGCAGAATCCGCCATGCACGTTGAAGCGGTACTCGCCGACCTGGAGGCGAGGGTGCTGACCCAAGGGGCACTCATGGCGGGAGACGAGGCGGAGACGGTGTTGAACCTCTTCGTGGAGGCGATGCGACCCGCCCTCCGCGACGCCGCCATGACTCTCGCCGAGCAAGCCGCAGAAGAGGTACGGTCACAACTCTCCACCCACACGGTCGATGTGACCATCGTCGACGGCGACCCCACCCTCCAAGTGCGGGAGTCCGTTGGTGAAGAGCGAACGACGCACGAAGAGTTCGACGCCCGTATCACACTTCGGCTTCCGCCATCGCTCAAAGACGCAATCGAGGGCTACGCCGGCGACACGGGAGAATCAGTGAACTCGTGGGTCGTCAATGCCCTCCAGAACCGGGCACAGCGGCGCAAGGCCGGCGGTCGGGTCACCACCTCCTTCGACCTATGACCGACTGGACCTTCCGCCCCTCCCAAGGCACGCCCCACATCGAGGCGCGCATCGCCACCGGACGAATCACGGTGGAGGCAACCGACGGCGGATCGATCGAGGTGAGCGCCCATGGCAGCCCGGAGTCCTCCGTCGAGGTGAGCCAGCTCGGGGACACGATCATCATCCAACAGCCCCGAGGGCGCGCCCGCTCCTCCCTCGCTGTGGCTGTTCGAACCCCCCAACACTCGAACGTCACCATCTCCGGCGTCGCGCTCGACTGCCGGATTGGCGGTCACATGGGTGAGGTTGCAGTGAAGACTGCCAGCGGGGACGTCCGGGTCGAATCCGCGTCCCGGACCACAATCAAGACCGCATCGGGCAGCGTGGAGGTCGACGCCGTTGGAGGCCCCGTCGTCGTAGCGGGGGCCGCCGCCGATGTTCGAATTGGCGAGGCGACCGGACCGGTGAGCGTCTCCGTTGCATCAGGCGACACGCGCGTCGGGGTTGCGAGAGACACCGTCGAGGTCACCACCGTGTCTGGCGACGTCTACATCGGGGTCAGCCACGGTCCGAGCATCAAACTGAAGGCGCTGTCGGGCGACTTCGACATCGGCCTTCCCACCGGAGTCCGGGTCGAACCCGACATCAACACGATGACAGGCAGCGTCAAGGTTCCCGAACGCGACCCCGATGCGTCCGCCCCCACCCGTACGGTGCAGCTGACCGCCCGCACCACCAGCGGCAACGTCGAAATCAGGCGGGTGAGCTGACGGCGGGCGTTCCGCGATTCATCCGACCGAACAGCGCAGACCCCAGTCGTAGCTCTGGAAAGCGACCTCGGCGTCGGGCGGCACGTCGAAAGGAAGCCAGCGCGTCAAGGCCGCCAGCACCGACCGCCTCGAAGTCGGCAGGAACGTTGGCATCCGGTGGGGTCGGACAAAGTCCGACCCGTACCAGCTGAAAACTCGCGACAACGTGACGACCCCCGACTCAACTGTCGCTCCACCACCGGACAGGAATGCCCGCATCTGATGGTCGAGGTCGGCATCCAAATCGCCGCCCGAGTATGCGCCGGCCCTCAACGTCGGGCACGACACCGATCCACACACGAGAGCGGCGTGGATCCTCGGGTCCCCGAAGCGGCGAACCTTTGCGTGCTCGACGGCGTCGAGCGACAGCCGCTCCCCCGCCACCTCGACGAACGGTCGGGAGAAGGCGCCGGGCACCCGCAACACCGAAGGTGCGCCATCACCCGAGGCGGTGGCCGCCAGACGCAAAGCGCCGGCGTTGTAGAGGTCTATCCAGAATGCCAGGGCGCCGGATGGGCTCAGTCCATCGGGATCGACTTTCGCGAGCGTCGCGATCACCGCATCCAGGTCCGGACCAAGAGCACCGAGGACGCTTGTTCCGCCGGTCGCCAGTTCTTTCAAGACTGCGTCGAACTCCGAAGCTTCCACATTCCCCACCCCGAACGGCCGGGGTGTTCGCGTCGCCACCAGCGATCGGGCGATCGACCAACCGACGAGCAGGGGATTCGGGCCGTCCATGCCACCAGACAACCGCCTGACCCCCGCGGGCATTCCCCCTACGGTAGGGTGCCGGGATGAAGTTCAAGGTCACGGCGCTGATCGCTGCCGCCGTCTCCGGATCGCTGGCGGCAGCGGCTCTCATCGCAAAGAAGACGCTCCCGGTGGTCGACGATCCGGCGGCCGACGAGATCGCGCTCGTATCCATCTTCGACGGAACTGCGCTGCGCCCGACATCCACCCGCTTCCGGGGTGGCACCGTGCTCTCCATGTTCGGCGGAACGGTCCTCGACCTGAGGCGGGCCGGCCTCCCCCCCGGCGGAGCGCAGCTCACGGTCACGAGTCTGTTCGGCGGCACAGAGATCGTGGTCCCCGACACCTGGATCGTGGAGGTGAGCGGACCCGCTATCTTCGGCGGCGTCAGCCGCTCCACCCCGGAGCCACACCTCCTCCCGGCCGACAACCCGAGGCTCACCGTACGGAGCCGAGCCGCCTTCGGTGGCACCGCCGTCGCCGCCCGGCCCGTCCTCCGAACCGCCGAGGCGCCGGCATGACCATCCGAATCGACGCCGAACGTCTCATACCCGGCCGCGGCGAACCCATCACCGCTGCCACGGTGCTGCTGGAGGGCCGATCGATCCTCTACGCAGGTGCCTCGACCGAAGCACCTGCCACCCCACCGGACGTGGAATCCGTTCGCGTCGACACCGTCATGCCCGGGATGTGGGAGACCCACGCCCATCTGTGGGGACTCGACACCGCAAACATCGAGGCACTGATCACCCACGATCCCCGTGTCGGGACGCTGCGTGCTGCCGCCGACCTCGGGGTCCTGCTCAGGGCCGGTTTCACGAGCGTGCGAGAGGTCGGCGGGTACGGGACGTATCTGGCGCGGGCGATCGATGAGGGAACCGTGGTCGGACCGTCCGTCTACTCCTCCGGCGCCATCCTGTCGCAGACCGGCGGACATGCCGACATCCACGGCCTCCCCATCCCCGAACTCGACGCCCTCATGGAACGCCACTTCGGCGCTCCCACCCTGTGCGACGGACCCGACGACTGCCGCCGGCTGGTGCGGCGCCAGCTTCGGCTGGGTGCCCGGCTGATCAAGGTGTGTGCGTCGGGTGGGGTGATGAGCCAGGTGGACCACCCAATCCATCAGCAGTTCACTGCAGAGGAACTCTCTGCAATCGTCGACGAGGCCTCTCGCGCCGACCGGGTCGTCGCCGCCCACTGCCACGGCAAGCCGGGCATCATGGCCGCAATCGCAGCCGGCGTGAAGACCATCGAACACGGCAGCTATCTCGATGAGGAAGCCGCCGAGGCCATGATGGAGAACGATGTGGTTCTCGTGCCGACGAGGTTCATCGTCGAGCATCTCGTTGCCCAGAGCCGAACGCTGAACATGCCCGACTATGCCCGGGTCAAGATCGAAGCGATCGCCGATCAGCACCGAACCGCCCTCGAGATCGCCATCAGCAAAGGCGTTCGCATCGCTCTCGGCACCGACATCTTCGTCCGGTCGGCTCTCGGTTCCAATGGCCGGGAGCTCCGACACCTGGTGGATGCCGGAATGTCCCCGCTCCAGGCCATCGAGGCCGCCACGGCCAACGGCCCGCTCACCATCGGCCCCCAGGCGCCGGCGTCAGGCCGGCTGCTCGAAGGATTCGACGCCGACGTCGTCGCCGTGTCAGGCGACCCGCTTGCCGACGTCGATCTTCTCGGCGACGGGAGCGCCATCACACACGTGTGGAAGGCGGGCCGGCTCCTCCATCAAGCGGGCTAGGGCTCGCCGTCGCACACCCGGAGACGATCCCCGGCCACCGACAGGTCGTTCTGCCCTTGCCGGCCGGTACCCACCGCCCCACGGTGTATGAGAGGAGGTCGAGATGAAGAGACTCTTGTTCCGTTTCCTGGGCATCCTGGCGCTACTCGCACTCATCGAACTCGCTTTCGGATGGCTGGTCCGCAATGAGCGGGGACGCGACATGGTCCGCCGGTTCAACAAGTCGATCCTCAATCCGTGGATGCTCCGTCACGCCGGCCACGGCAAGTGGTACGCCAGCGTCGTCGAGACCACCGGACGCAAGACCGGCGCCACCTACCAGACACCGGTGGTAGCCGACCCGGTTGTCGATGGGTTCGTGATCCCACTCCCGTACGGCGAGGACGTCGACTGGCTCAAGAACGCCAAAGCCACCGGGCACGCCACGATCCTTCGCCAGGATCTTCGGTACCCGGTTGACCGCTTCGAAGAGCTGACGGCGGTCGAGGCAGCGCCCGTACTCACGGCGTCACGAAGGCTTTCATATCGGATGACCGGCGTCGACCGCTTCTTGCGTGTCCACCTCGAGGACTCCGACGGACATCTCACCGTGGGCGGATGACCCTCACACGATCCGACGATTGCTGGCCCAGCGGGCGAGTTCGTGTCGGTTCGATAGCTGCAGCTTCCGCAAGACGGACGACACGTGGGTTTCGACCGTCTTGACCGAGATGTCGAGACGGCGAGCCACCTGCTTGTACGCGAAGCCGCGGGCGATCTGACGCAGGACCTCTTTCTCGCGGGGCGTCAGCTGATCGAGTTCGGGGTCCACCGGAGCGCCGATCGTGTCAGCGAACGCATCCAACACGAACCCTGCCAGGCGGGGCGAGAACACGGCGTCGCCGGCGTGGACCCGCGTGATTGCATCGAGGAGCTCATCGGGTGATATCGATTTCGTCACGTAGCCGCGGGCTCCGGCCCGGATCATGGCGATCACATCCTCGGCGGCGTCGGAGACCGACAGAGCCAAGAAACGCATCTCGGGGTGGGTTTCGTTGACCTGTTCGATCACAGTCAATCCCCCTCCACCCGGCATATGAACGTCGACGAGCACGACATCGGGATCTGCCCCTCGGATGCCAGTTATGGCGTCGTCGACGTCTGAGGCGAAACCCACAATGTCGACCGAATCCTCCAGCTCGGCCCGCACCCCGGAAAGGAACAATCTGTGGTCATCGACCAAGAACACACGAATCATGAAGGAGTCTCCTTCGGCATCTCGAGATGAACCTCGGTGCCTTCACCGGGCTCGCTGAAAATGGACGCGTGACCGCCGTGACGATCCATCCGACCGACGATCGAGTCGGCGATCCCACGCCGGTCGCCGTTCACACCGGACATCTCGAAGCCCACGCCCTGGTCGGTGACGAATACCTCGGCCATGGCGTCGGTCACTTCGGCGAAGAGCGAGATGCGCTCGACGCCGCCATGTTTGGCGGCGTTCGTGAGCGCCTCACCCGCTGCGCCGGCCAGCGCCCGCATTCGATCGTCGAGAGGTGAGTCACCCACCGTCACCACCTCGACAAGGATGTCGAAGTCGGCTTCGATCCGATCGGCGGCCGCCTGGAGTGCATCCGACAGCCGCTCGCCTTCGCTGGCGGGGACCCTCTCGTACAGCCACTTCCGCAACTCTCGCTCCTGGGCGCGAGCGAGGGTGACCATTCGCTTGGAATCGTCCGTTCGTTGGATCAATGCGAGCGTCTGCAACACCGAGTCGTGGAGGTGAGCGGCCATCTCGGCTCGCTCCTCCTGACGGATACGCTCCCGCCGTTCCCTCCCCAGATCAGACGCGAGCCGGATCATCCAGGGGCCGAACACCAACGTGACTCCCACCCCCGTCACCACGACGGCGGCCAAAGTCACCCCGAGGGTGGGGACCGCGGCCGATCCGAACATACCGACGCCGACCACGAGCAGCAGAATTCCGATGATCGTGCGCGATCGGACCCTCCCGTCTGTCGGGTCGATGATCCGCAGGATCGCTTCGCGGGAGTCGAGGCCCTGTCGGTCGAGGAGGAACGCCGCGCCGAAGATCATGGCGGTCGACGGCCATACGACGCCGTCGCCCGGCCACACACCTGCAGCGCGCAGCGCCATGAGCAAACCGAGGCCGACAAACGCCAGCCCGATCTTCTGACCTCTCACCGCCGCCTGTACTTCGGAGTGGCCGGCTTCGATGCCGCTGGTGGCCGCCCACACGCCCAGATAGAGCAAGAGCCCAACTCCCCACACGAGGGTGAGCGCCACGAACGCGGCCCTGATGTACACGGGTTCGATACCGAGGCGACGGGCGATGCCGGCAGCCAGACCGGAGATGACCTGATCGTGAGCATCACGCTGGACGATGCCGTGCGATTCGGTGGTCAGGTCTTCTTGTGACAGGGTCTCGGACACTATGGCCAATATGGTGTCAGTCGGAGACCCGATCGGCAATACGGGATGACCCTGACCACGGTTGGCGGTCTCGGGGTTGGTGCCGGGTCATACCGGATCGACGGTCGCGGGAGGACGCGAGATAGTGAAAGTATGACACGGACCGAACACATCGATGGAACGCAACTGGCGCCATTCAATCGTCCGAGAACGGGGCGAGTCCTCGCCGGCGTCGCACTAGCCGTCGCCACCAGGCTCGAACTCCCGTTGTGGGTGATCCGGCTCTCGTTCGTGATTCTCGTGGGTTTCGGTGGTGTCGGCATCCTCCTCTATCTCGCGGGCTGGGCTCTCATCCCGGCTGAAGGAGACACGAGGGCGGTCGCGGGTCGTTTCCTCGATCGGATCGAGGGACCGCGGGCGTGGATCGGGGTTGGGCTCATGGCGCTGGCCGCAGTGGTCGTCGCCGAGTCGTCCCGAATTCTCGATGCCGACATCGTCGTCGCCGGGATACTCGTACTCGTAGGGGTGCTCCTGTATCGCGGCGACATCGGATCCCCACGGTCTTCGACTCAGGAGGAAAGAACAAACATGCCCTCGACCT
>JAOUGY010000241.1 GCA_029865445.1 Acidimicrobiia bacterium
GAACGATCCGGGACCGCAACTGTGGAATCGCCGCCCCGAGAACGAGCAACAGGCCGAGCAACAACGTGATGTGCGGGAGTGACCACGCGGTGATGTCGACCCCATAGATGCGGTGCCACAGTTCATCGATCGGCGAGGTGAGGATCATGTAGCCCGAGATGACGGCGACGACGCCCATGCTCTTGTCCCGGCGGATCGCCGCCCTCAACCCGGCTCGGTCGCCCGCCGCCACCCACAGGGCCCGACCAGAAATGGCCGACATGATTCCCATGCTGCCGTATATGAGCAGGTGCGGGGCCCACCAGAAGTCCTCACCGAATCCGCCCAACCGACGATGCCACACCTCGTCCCACAGGAGACCCGACGTGAACATCAGTCCGGCGACCGCGACAAGTGCCGACACCACTTCCCGACCCGGCAACGCGTGGTGGGGGGGCTCCCGGTCGATCTCACAGACGAACAACCACCACACCAGCCACACCATCGATACGAGCGCGGCGAAGGTAGCCGCGACCCCAAGCCACAGTGCGGGGCCGGAGTTCGACCCCCCACCCCAGTGCACCAGCATGGCGAGCACTATCAGCGTGCCGGTTCCTTCGGCCGTCAAGCGCCCGTGCGAGCGGATCCGATTCACACTCAGCCCGTCGACATCGCGCTTCGCAGGGCAAGGAGTTGGACGGTTTACTCAGAATCAGTTCCGACCGACATATACATGAATGACCAATCGCGCCGAGATGGTGGTGGACCGCTTCCACGGGTTGCTCCTACAGTTCGCGCGCTGGTCGATACCGTCCGCCTTCGTCATCGAATCGATCACCGACATCTTCGACGGCAATTCGGGATACCAAACCCGCTGGTACGTGTTTCTGGCGCTCTTCCTGGTGGTTTCGTGGCAACTGCGGCGACCCAAACCCAACGGGATACCCATCCTCCTCGCGGCCGTCGGGTTCGTTTCCGCCGTCAGCCTGATCGAAGGAGTCACCGGGCGCGAAGTCGGTGGTACGGACACAGCCACCACGATGGTGGTTCTGGTCGTCCTGGGCATCTACCTCGCCCTCATCGAGCAACGACTGAGACCTGCGCTCGTGACGGCGTACATCATGTTGGTTCTGGTTGTCGGAGTGGTGACCGGCATCGCGGATGGGCTCGACCCGCCATCCACGGCGATACGTGCAGCGGTCTCGACGTTGCTCTTGTGGATCGGCGCCTGGTCGTTCCTCCGACTCAAGAAGGGTCTCGAGTCGGCAATCGTCGAAGGGGAACGAGCGAGAACCCGCAGCGACGCAGTGGCGGCCTTCTCGGAGGCACTGCTCGCGGCCCGCACCACCGACGAACAAGCGGCTGCCGAGGCACTGCGAAGAATCCTCGACCTCGACTCCGTCTTGATCGAGCGGTCGGGGAGTCCGGTAGTGATCGCCGGCGAACCCACGAGCGCGGCCGCGGTCAGGAAAGTCGAAGCGGCTGGAGCCCGTGGGGTCATGGGCCGGATCGAGGTCGGAGGCGACAAGGAGGCGGTGCGAGACATCGACTCGGTTCTCACGACGGTTGCCGGGATGCTCATCGGCAGTTGGGAGCGGGCCGATGCCCTGACGCAACTCGAGGAACACATTCGCTCCAAGGACCGCCTGGTGGCGTCTGTGAGCCACGAGCTCCGAACCCCACTGACCGGCATCCTGGGGTTCAGCGAGACGATCCTCGAGCTCAGTCCCGATCTACCCGGGGAGATTGGTGAGTTCATGGCCCTCATCCAGGACCAGAGCCGGGACATGTCCGACATCATCGAAGACTTGCTGGCGGCAGCCCGCGCCGACATCGGGACGCTGAGCGTCCAGCCTGAATCCATGGATCTTGCGGAGCAAGTGCACAGTGTGCTGGCGACTTCACGGATCCAGGCTCTCGGGGCGAACAAGACGCTCGGCGTCGAGGTGGCGGCCATGCAAGTGGTTGCCGACCCTCTCCGATGCCGCCAGGTCATCCGCAACCTCTTGACCAATGCTCTTCGGTACGGCGGTGAGAACGTGCTGCTCGTCACCGGGGGGGACGAGTCCAAGGTTTGGGTGGATGTGAACGACGACGGTCCGGGGCTGTCGGGGACGGAACGCAGCAGGCTCTTCGAGCCCTACTTCCGCGCCCGCCAGACTCCGACCCAACCCGGGTCGGTCGGCTTGGGTCTCGCAGTCTCCCGCCAACTGGCGCGACTCATGGGCGGCGAGGTGGAGCTCCTCGAGACACTTCGCGGTACGACTTTCAGATTCAGCCTCGCTCGGCCGGCGCCCCTTCGGCTCAGTGCTACGGGATGACTCCCCAAACTGTCGGCTAGCCGATATTTCGGTCAGCTCGCGACCTCGAACCTCGTTTGAGATGCCATGCAAAGAACACCCCTGCTCGCATCGCCCGCCTTCGGTGTGCTGTGGCTCATCGTGGGGCTCGTGGCAGCCGACACCACGTTTCACATAGCGCCGGGGATCGTGGCGGGTGCGTCCACCCTTGCCACCGCCAAACCGACCCCGCGCACAGTCGGATACGGGCTCGGTGTGGCGGGAGTCACCGGATTCTGGCTGTGGTCGGCCGGTGCGCTCGATGGCCCATCGCTCCTTCCACGGGGGGGAGCTGTGCTCGAGTCCGTCGTGGTCGGCGTGCTCGGGGCGGCGGTGGGATGGGGAGTTGCCGTGTCGACTCGACACAGGGATGAACCCTCGGAGCGAGTCGAGGAAGAGAGGCGCTCATGAACACCGACTACGACGTCCTGGTTTTTGGGGGGAGGCCCAGCGGGAGAAGACGCCGCCGACATCGCTGCTCGCGGCGGGCTACGGGTCGGACTGGTCGAGGCCGAATTGGTGGGTGGCGAGTGTTCGTATTGGGGGTGCATGCCCTCGAAGGCCCTCCTCCGCCCCGGCGAGCTCCTCGACGAGGCCCGGCGGACGCCCGGTGTGAGAGCGGCAGTGACCGGCGAGATCGACCTCGACGATGCCCTTGCCCGACGCGACGCCTTCACTTCGAATTGGGATGACGAAGGCCAGGTCCGATGGCTCGAGAGCGTGGGCGTCGACCTGATCAGGGCCACGCCCGAATCGCCGGCAACCGATTCGTCGAAGTCGATTCGTCGACGGGCGTTGCGACCGTGTACGAGGCTGCGAAGGCGGTCGTAGTCGCCACCGGGACCCGAGCCGCGTTCCCTATGATCCCCGGCCTGACCGAGATCGATGTCTGGGACAACCGTGATGTCACCTCCGCCAAACACGCTCCACGACGGTTGCTGGTGATCGGCGGCGGCGTCATCGGTGTGGAGATGGCTCAGGCCTGGCGCCAGCTCGGATCCGAGCAGGTCACCGTGGTCGAGGTCTTCGACCGCCTCCTGGCCCGCGAGGAGCCGTTCGTCGGCGCCGAACTCGAACGGTCGCTCACCCGGAGCCGTCGTCGAAGCCGACGAGGTGCTGGTGGCAACCGGCCGGCGGCCGGCCACCGGTGACCTCGGGCTGGAGGTCGTGGGTCTCGAACCGGGACGGTTCCTGGATGTAAACGACCACATGCTGGTGAAGGGCGTTCCTGGTGAGTGGCTCTACGCCGTGGGAGACGTCAACGGGAGATCACTCCTCACCCACACCGGCAGTACCAGGCGCGCATCGCCGGTGCCCGCATTCGGGGGGTCGACACCAGAGCCTGGGGAGATCGAGAGGCGACGCCCAGAGTCGTGTTCACGACACCCGAGATCGGAGCAGTTGGGTACACCGCTGCCGAGGCCGAAGAGCGAGGTCTCGAAATCCGCATCGTCACGTACGAGACCGGTCACGTTGCCGGTTCCGCGATCTTGGGCAAGGGCCATGGCGGGGCACCGCCCAACTGGTCGTGGACGCCCACTCCGAGGTCATAGTGGGTGCGACGTTCGTGGGCCCGCGTGTCGGGGAACTCCTCCACGCCGCCACCATCGCCATCATCGGCAAGGTCTCGCTCCACACCCTGTGGCACGCGATCCCGGCCTTTCCGACGGTCTCGGAAGTCTGGTTGAGGTTGCTCGAGGCATACCGAGACGAGTGCGGCGCCGAGTTCATCTGACCTGACGAAGCCCCCCGGCTTTGTCGCCGGGGGGCTTACTCAACTACGGGTGCCGGATGAAGCTCCGGCCCGCTCGTCTGTTCAGACTCGCACCGGTTCCTTCAGCGAGGACTCCGGAACCCGCAGATCTTTGCCCTTGGCAACCCACGCCATGCCGAGGCCGGCGAGGATGAGGGTCAGTCCGACACCTGCGAACATGCCGGCCATCCCGAGGCCGAGCTGCAGGGCGGAGTGGGTGACGGTTCCGACGCCCAGCTCACCAATCAGACCGTGAGCGGTTCCGGACCACGCCTGCTCACGGGCCGGGCCCTCGAGCGGGTGCTGACGGTTGAAGTCGGTCCAATACCGTCCGTCGACGGCGAACTCGTATTCGCCGGCGGCGAAGGTTTCACCCTCGAACTCCGCGTCCTCCGCTAGCACGACTGTCTGGGTGCCGTGGAGCACGTGATAGGCGATCGTCGCCATCTGGAACATGTACTCGCTGGCGGTGTTCACCAGCGGATCGTTGGGATCGAGATCGGATTCGACGACCGAGTATCCCCAGTCATCGGTGAGCAGTGTCATGATGGCTTCGGCACCGGCGGTTTCACCGCGGTCGATGAGTTGGCCATCGTCGTTGTAAGACAGTGTGACGTTCTGGGCCTCGCTGAACGACTGCAGCGATGTGTACCCGTCTTGCACCTTGGCAAACGCCACACCACCGGCCACGACAAACACCAGCCCGATGAGGGCCAGTACGTAGCCGAGCTTCGTGAGACGTTGTGACATCAGCGACCTCCTCGCTAAGTTCGTGAAAGATGTCACAAGCAATATCGTGCTTCCCGAACCCTCGCTGTACCCGCCGAAATGCCCTACCCATCGGCAATGGTCCCTAGGCGAGATTGCGGAGCCTCGCCGATCGCCGGGAATGAATCGACGGGCGGGCGACATTCAGTGTGGTACACACGAGGAGGCCCGTGGAACCCACCGACGTCGCCCTGACAGCTCTCAGGCTCTGGCTCGGGGCAGTGATGACGCTCCACGGAGTGAACCATGCCCGGAATCTCGGAAGCACGGCCTCATGGTTCGAGTCGAAGGGTTTCGCCAGTCCCCGAGCCAACGCTGCGGCATCCGCGATCGGGGAGATCGCCATCGGTGCCGCACTCATCCTGGGCCTGCTCACGTCGGTCGCCGCCGCCGGACTGATCGCCACGATGACCGTGGCGTTCGTCGCCATCCATCGCAAGGCCGGTTTCTTCGTGTTCAACCGACCCGACGAGGGCTACGAATACGTGGCCACGCTCTCCGCCTCCTCGCTCGCCTTGGCCGGACTCGGACCAGGGGAGGTCTCACTCGACGCCGCCATCGGGGTGGACCTCGCAGGCTGGACAGGGATTGGGATCGGAGTGGCGGGAGTGCTGGTGGGCCTCGGCCAGCTCGCCGCGTTCTGGCGACCCATCGAACAAAGGAGTACTCCATGATCGAAGCCCGAAACCCCAGAGCGGAGGCTGCGGCCATGGTGCCCCCCGGCGTCACTGGTCTCGTCCTCGAACCCTCGCTACCCGTCAATCACGATCCCGACTGGTTTGCCGACGACCCCACCGCACCGGCAGGGGCAACCACCGTGACCCCCATTCCCGGTGAAGGTCGGACTTGGACCGACCTCGCCGCCGTCGATCCGACGGTGGCCGACTATGCGAGAGAGCACTGGCTCGGGAACCTGGCCGACCTCGAGCCGATCCCCGACGCGCATACGGAGACCCGACGAGCGCTCCACCAGCTGGCGTTCTTCGCGCTCGCCCCGAAGCGGTTCTCAGCCACGGGCAAGCTGGGTTTGCGATACACCCACCGCGGGTTCGGGACACCGTTCTTC
>JAOUGY010000240.1 GCA_029865445.1 Acidimicrobiia bacterium
CACAACCCCACGGCGCTTGCCTTCACGCGTGCTGTTGCGCGTGGCATACCCCGCCCACGTTGCCCCATCAGACCTCCCGAAGTCTGTTGGTGAAGCTACCACTTTTTTCGACTCGGCGAAAGGAAAGATCTGGCGCTCGCGCGGGCGCACCTTCTCTTGGTTGCGAGAAGTTCGAATCGCAGTTGCCTGACGCTCACCGGTCACTATGCTCATGGTTGCCGTCACCAGGGCAGGGGCACGTGGCGGCTGCAATGTGGGAGTCGACGGGGTGGGGCAACCCCGAATTGGGGCAGGGAGCAATGGAGGCTATTCCCGATCGTATGATCGGTGTTTCGGAGTCGTCGAGAGCGAATCTCGACGAAGGGCCGCGCATCGTCATCGATCTCCGAGACGTCGAATCGACGACGGCGGCACCGGCCGAGCCGGCAGGTGACCGCTGGCGCGGCGTCGATCTGGTGAGTGACGATCACCCAAGACCTGCGTATTGGCTGGCGAAGCGAGCCCTCGACGTTGTCGCGGTCCTCTTGGTCGTTCCCGTGGCGGTGCCTGTTGTTCTGTTGCTGGCATTGGCGATCAAGCTGGACTCACCTGGGCCGGTGCTGTTCAGGCAGGAACGCATCGGGGCTCGGCGAGTGCGCACGGACCGTGGTCTGACGTGGCGGCTCCGCTCGTTCCAGTTCCTGAAGCTGCGGACGATGTATCACGACTCCGATCCGTCGATCCACGAGCAGTACATGTCGGCCTACATCAGCGGCGACGAGGGCCAGATGTCGGACATCCGATCCGGCGTCGAAGGCACCTACAAGATGGAACTGGACCCTCGGATCACGCGGGTGGGAAAGACCCTCCGGCGATTGAGCCTCGATGAGCTGCCGCAGCTCTGGAACATTCTCGTGGGTCAGATGTCGATCGTCGGACCCAGACCCCCCATCCCGTATGAGGTGGAGAAGTATGCACCGTCCGATCTGAGGCGGTTGGGGAGCATTCCTGGGCTCACCGGCTGGTGGCAGGTGAATGGCCGCTCGGAAACGACCTTCGAAGAGATGATCGCACTCGATCTCGAGTATCTCCGCCGCCAGTCTCTGGGGCTCGACCTGCAGATCATTCTCAAGACGCTTCCCGCCGCTCTCGAAGGGAGGGGTGCAGGATGACCGAACCCATGCGCATCGGAATCGTCGGCGCCGGCTATTGGGGTCCCAACCTCATCCGCAACTTCGTCGAGAACCCGAACGCCACCGTCGTCGGTGTGGCGGATCTGAACGTCGATCGCCTGAGGCACATCAAGTCGCTCTATCCCCAGATTCCGAACGTGGTTTCTGACCATACGTCGCTTCTCGAGGTCGGGGTCGATGGTGTGGTGGTGGCGACACCGCCCGAAACGCATGCTCCGATCGCTGTCGAGTGCCTGAGGGCAGGTGCAGGTGTTCTCGTCGAGAAGCCTTTCGCCACATCCTCCGCCGCGGCTCGCGAGATGATCGACGCCGCCGAAGAGGCAGATCGCGTTCTCATGGTCGGACACACGTTTCTCTACAACTCTGCGGTGCACACGCTCAAAGAGATGATCGCCACCGAGGAACTCGGGGACATCCACTACATCGATGCTGTGCGGGTTGGTCTCGGGCTGTTCCACCCAACGCACAACGTCGTCTGGGATCTCGGGCCACACGACATCTCGATCCTGATGCACCTGCTGGACGAGATGCCGTACTCGGTGTCGGCGCGGGGCGTCGGGTGCCTTCAGGAAGGCGTCGAAGACATCGTCTACGTGACCTTGACCTTCCCGAGCGGAATCATGGCTCACGCCCGGCTCAGTTGGCTAGATCCTTCCAAGACGCGTCGGATCACCGTCGTTGGCAGCCGGAAGATGACGCTGTACGACGACGTCGAACCGATCGAGAAGATCAGGGTGTACGACAAGTCCGTCGAAGCCATCAGGAGGACGGACACCTTCGGCGAGTTCCAGTTCGCCTACCACTACGGCAGCATCGTCAGTCCGTTCGTTCGGTTCGAGGAACCCCTCAAAGCCGAGTGTGGTCATTTCGTCGAATGCCTCGCGACCGGTGCCACGCCTATGACGGATGGCGTGAACGGGCTGCGGGTCGTCGAGGTGATCGAGGCCGTCCAGAGGTCACTGCGAGCCGGCGGCGGACCTGTGCCTGTGGCCTACGGACCATCGGGAACGGCTGTCCACGAGCTAGGGCGCAGCGCAGAAGCATGACACATGACAGCAGGAGGGGTCTCATGCCGGATGATCTGCCGGTCATCCCGTTCGTCGATCTCGCAGCGGAATATCAGCGTCTCAAAGCACCCATCGACGCGGCCATAGCCGGTGTGCTCGATCGGGGGGACTACGTCCTCGGACGAGCCGTCGGTGACCTCGAAGTCGCCTTTGCCGGATACTCGGGCTCATCGCACGGCATCGGAGTCGACTCGGGTTTTTCCGCGCTCGAACTCATCTTCCGTGGCTTCGGATTCGGTCCCGGCGACGAGGTGATCACTCAAGCGAACACGTTCGTGGCCACCGCCGCTGCGATCGAGTCGGCGGGCGCAACGCCGGTCCTGGTCGACATCGATCCGATCACGAACAACCTCGACCCCTCCCGCCTCGAGGCTGCGATCACGAATCGCACGAAGGCGGTCGTGCCGGTTCACTTGTACGGCCGGCCGGCGGATATGGGTCCAATCAATGAGATCGCTCGCGAACGCGGACTCAAGGTGATCGAAGACGCCTGTCAGGCGCACGGCGCTTTCTACCGGGGGAAGCGAGCCGGTGCTCTCGGGGATGCGGCGGCTTTCAGCTTCTATCCAAGCAAGAACCTGGGAGCCCCCGGTGACGGTGGCATGGTGGTGACCTCTGACGCCGAACTCGCCGGCAACGTCCGTCTGCTCCGGAATCTGGGTAGCAGCGTCAAGTACCGGCACGACATCAAAGGGTTCAATCGCCGTCTCGACACGGTGCACGCGGCGGTGCTCGGTGTGAAGTTGGGGCACCTCGACGAGGCAAACGCCTCGCGGATGGCGACGGCCGACGAGCTGTCGAAGCGGTTGTCCGATCTTCCGATCGTGACTCCATCGGTCGGCGACGAAGTGTCGTCGGTGTTCCATCTGTATGTCATCGAAACCGATCGGCGGGACGCTCTCTCCGCCCACCTGGGTGAGCGCGGAGTGTCCACGGGAATCCACTACCCCGTTCCCATTCATCTCCAGCCCGCCTATCGTTCCATGGGACACTCGATCGGGGACTTCCCCGTCAGCGAGGCCAAAGCAGAGCGGATTCTCAGCCTGCCGATGTACCCACATATGCCGGCTGAGTACATCGACCGCATCGTCGAAGGTGTGCGGTCGTTCTTCGAGGAGTAGTCGGATGGAGCTCAAGCAGTTTCTGAAAGTCATCTGGAGGCGCTGGTGGCTGGCAGCGGTCGCCGCCGCCGTCACGCTCGGCCTGACATTCATCTACACGTCGCGTCAGCCGTGGGTGTACGAGGCGGAAGCCACCTTCGTGGTTCGACCGCGACTCGTGGACGCAGCCGACTCGCTGAAGGCGACCGACACCCTCATCCGGGGTGCGGAGATCAACTCGACCTTCGCTGGGATCGCCAGGAGTGAGATCGTCGGGGATCGAGCGGCCGAAGTGGTCGGATCCGACAGGGTGAAGGGCCAGGGCATGTCGGTGAGAACCGATGTTGTCGCCGGCACCAACATCTTGAGGATCACCGTTTCCGGTGGGGAGCCCGAACTGGTCCAGGAGTACGCCGCGGCGGTTGCCGGTGAGACGGTTCGGTACATCGACGACCTCAACGACGTGTACGCCTTGGCTGCTCTGGACCCGCCGGAGATTCCCAACTCGCCGGCAGGTCCCAACAAGGGCATGACCAACATCATCGGCGGGGTGCTTGGCGTCATGCTCGGCGCGGTGCTCGCGTTCGCCGTCGAATACCTGTCGGAGCCTGTCCCGGAGATCGCCGCCTTCGACATTCTGGATTCGGAAAGTGGGGCATACAACGAGGCCTACTTCAAGAACCGGTTCGACCAGGAACTCAGCCGCGGAACGCATACAGGGCAGGTTTTCACCCTGGCGATGATTCAGGCGAGCCCGTCGCCGGCGGGTGCTCAGGAGGATGTCGACCCTTCGGAAGTCGCTGCGCTCCTGACGTCGGTGGTGCGACCGGAGGACCTACTTGCCCATGTCGGCGACGGAACCTTCGCCTTGATCATGGCCGGTACCCCCGAAAGCGAAGCCGAGCGGAAGCTGGCCGACTGGGCGGTCCAGACCTGGCCGGCGTCCGACGGCGTGCCGCCGCCCGACTCCCCGTTCGCGATCTCCGTGGGTGTGTGCCAGTACGGGGGCGACGAACTGCCCCCATCCGTTCGGGCGATCTGACGGAGATGGTGGTTGCGCCAACCTCTGGGCGCGGGCCGGGGCCGACGTGAGCAAGTCGAGACACCCCGAACTCGATCAGGCCGAACAGGCCAAGGCCCACAACGTGTTGACGACCGCCAAGGGCACGGGTGTCCTTGCCAGCGGCAACATGTTCGAGTTCGTGAGCCGTTTTGTCATCGCCTATTTCCTGGCCAGGACCTTGGCCGCGGATGGGTACGGCTCCTACAACGTGGCCACGAGTGCCGCAGCGCTCTTCGCCGGAATAGGTGCCCTGGGTCTGGACGACGCCATGGTCCGGTATGTCGCGATCATGTCGTCGCGCGACGACCGCGGAGGTGTGGTCGGCACTCTCCAGATCGGCGTGATCGTGGGTGTGCTGGGGGGCATCGCGTTGGGTGCGGCGTTGTTCTTCGGGGCCGGGCCCATCGCGTCCGGCTTGTTCGAGGAACCCGAACTCGGGCCCATGCTCCAGATCGTGGCGTTCATCGTTCCCTTCCTGACGATCTCGAACGTGCTGGCGGGGGCGGCCCGAGGCTTCAAGCGCATGGACTATTCGGCGCTCGCCGAGAACGTGGTCCAGTCGCTCGTGCGCATGGTGCTGGTAGTCGCCCTGTCCTTCTCCGGATTCGGACCGATCACCGCCGTGATTCTTTTCGGGATCTCGGACATCGCCGCAACGATCGTCTTGATCAGGCTGCTGAGGACGGAGGTGCCTTACCGCGAGCTCAGGTGGAGCAACGGGCGCCGCGAGGTGCGATCGCTGCTCGGGTTCGCGCTCCCGCTCTGGTTGTCGGGCACCCTCCTCCAGTTCCGGAAGAACTTCGAGACCATAATTCTTGGGGCCTTGAGCGCGCTCTCCGACGTCGGCATCTTCACCATCGCCTCACGGGTCAACATGATCGGGCACGTCATCTACCGTTCGATCGTGACGTCGGTGAAGCCGGTGCTCGCCCAGCTCAGTGGAGACGGCGACCGCGATGGGCTCCGACACATGTACGTGACGTCGACGCGCTGGATGTTGCTGTTCAACCTGCCGTTCTTCGCGGTGATGATCCTGTACCCGGCGCAGCTGCTCTCGATCTTCGGATCCACGTTCGCGGCGGGCGCCACGGCGCTCATGTTGCTGGCAGCTGCGGAGCTGGTGAACTCGGGTACCGGGATCTGCGGTTCGATCATCGACATGGCCGCCCATACGAGAGCCAAGATGGTGAATTCGGTCCTGTGGCTGGCGGTGGTCATCGGGACCGACTTCTGGCTGATTCCACGATACGGGGTTGTCGGCGCGGCGGCGGCGTCGCTCATCGCCACCGCTTTCGTCAACATCCTCCGCGTGGTCGAGGTGGCGATTCTGGAGCGAGTGCATCCCTATCACTGGTCACTCCTGAAACCGGCGACGGCAGGAGCGGTCGCCATCGCCGCCGGATTCGGCCTCCAGCAGTGGTGGATCCCGGAGGGCCTTCTGTCGGTCGGTGCTCAGGGTGCGATCGTGATGGCCATATACGCCGGAGCGGTGGCGGCGATGGG
>JAOUGY010000242.1 GCA_029865445.1 Acidimicrobiia bacterium
GGTAGGCGCCGAGAAGGGCGCCACCCTTCAGTTCGACGGCACGCTCCCTTCGGGTTTCGGCGAGCTGGCCGGGACCGAGGTTGCGTTCACGGTTTCGGTCACGGAAGTCAAAGAGAAGGTGTTGCCCGAGCTCACCGACGAATGGGTGGAGGAGATCACAGAGTTCTCGTCGGTGACAGAACTCGAGGTCAACCTCGAGGAGCGCATGGGCGAGATGAAGAGGACATCTCTCGGGCGGCGCTTTCGGGAGCTGGCGCTCGATCAACTGGTGGACGAGGTCGAGATCGACCTTCCCGAAGCCTTGGTTCGGTCGGAGATGGACGAGTTGTTGCATCGTTTCGTCCACCGCCTGGACGCCCAAGGGATCAGCTTGGATGACTACTTCTCGGTGGTGGGTGCGGACAGGGCAGCCTTCATCGAAGACCTGAAGTCGCAGGCCGATAGGTCGATCCGTACTCGATTGCTGCTGGAAGGGGTGGCCAGGAAGGCGGGGCTGGAAGTCGAGCAGGACGAGATCGCGGTCGTGGTGGAGTCCGTGGCTCTGCAGTCCGAGAAGCCCGATGACGTGAGACGGGCGCTCGCCGACCCTCAACGAGAAAAGTCGCTGAGCGGTGATATCCTCAGGAACAAGGCGCTCGAGGCCATCCTCACGGGCGCATCACCTGTCGACGACGATGGGAACCCGGTCGAACTCACGGTTGATTCCCAGCCTGAGGATGCCGACAGGGAAGAGGTGGAGGTGCCGGCGGGTGTGCCGGTGTCCGAAAGTGCCGGCGTAGCCGGTTTGGAGTTTGTAGGCGAAGTCGTCGAAGCCGACGTCATCGAAGAAGGAAGCGTCGAACCAGCGTTTGGCTCGATCGACGACACCGAGGAGGAATAGATGCACGCCGAGGGATACATTCCGGTCCCCTACGTCACCGAGCAGACCAGCCGGGGCGAACGGACCTACGACATCTACAGCCGTTTGCTCAAGGACCGAATCATCTTCCTCGGTACGCCGATCGACGACACGGTCGCCAACCTGATCATGGCCCAACTGCTGCACCTCGAGTCGGAGGATCCCGACAAGGACGTGTGGCTGTACATCAACTCGCCTGGCGGGTCGATCACGTCGCTGTTCGCCATCTACGACACGATGCAATACATCAGGCCTGAGGTGAACACGGTGTGCATGGGGATGGCCGCCTCGGCCGCCGCCGTGATCCTGGCGGGCGGTGAGAAGGGCAAGCGTTTCGCCCTGCCGCACGCTCGCATCATGCTGCACCAGCCCCACGGTGGCGCCCAAGGACAGGCCACCGACATCGAGATCCAGGCCCGCCTGATCGTGGAGATGCGCGAACAGCTCAACAAGATCCTCGCCGACCACACCGGTCAGGACTACGAGAAGGTCGCCCAGGACACCGAACGTGACTACTGGCTCCTCGCCCCCCAAGCCCAGGAATATGGGGTCGTCGACGCAATTCTCACCCGGCGTGAGCTTGCCGCGGTAGCCTCGAGCTGAACGAGGAGGCCGAATGGCGAAGTTCAGCGAGGGCGGCGACCTGCTGAAGTGCAGCTTTTGCGGGAAGTCGCAGCGTCAGGTCAAGAAGCTCATCGCGGGTCCGGGCGTGTACATCTGCGACGAGTGCATCGACCTGTGCAACGAGATCATCGAGGAGGAGCTGACCAGCACCGAGAGCGTCTCGTTCGCCGAGCTTCCCAAACCCGCCGAGATCAATTCGTATCTCGACGAGTATGTGGTCGGTCAGGAGCGCGCCAAGAAGTCGTTGTCGGTGGCGGTGTACAACCACTACAAGCGGATCCAGTCGGCCGACCATCGTCACGACGACGTCGAGCTCCAGAAGTCGAACATCCTCCTCATCGGCCCCACCGGTTCCGGCAAGACACTCCTCGCTCAGACGCTGGCCCGCCAATTGAACGTGCCCTTCGCCATCGCCGATGCGACCGCTCTGACCGAAGCAGGATACGTCGGTGAGGATGTCGAGAACATCCTGCTCAAGCTCATCCAGGCCGCCGACTACGACGTGAAGCGGGCCGAACAGGGCATCGTGTACATAGACGAGATCGACAAGGTGGCGCGGAAGGCGGAGAATCCGTCGATCACCCGAGACGTCTCGGGTGAAGGTGTCCAACAGGCGCTTCTCAAGATCCTCGAGGGGACCGTTGCCAGCGTGCCGCCCCAGGGTGGCCGCAAGCACCCCCACCAGGAGTTCATCCAGATCGACACCTCCAACGTGCTGTTCCTGTGTGGTGGCGCCTTCGCCGGCCTCGAAGACATCATCGGGCAGCGGGTGGGGCGCAAGCAGATCGGTTTCGGTGCCGAGGTCCGTTCGAAGACCGAATTGCGGGCGTCGGATCTGTTCGCCCAGGTGCTGCCCGAGGACCTCATGAAGTTCGGGTTGATTCCAGAGTTCATCGGACGCCTTCCAGTGGTGGCGTCGGTGGAGGACCTGGACAAGGACGCCCTGATGGCGATCCTCACCGAGCCGAAGAACGCCTTGACCAGGCAGTACGCCCGAATGCTCGAAATGGATGGCGTCGAACTGGTGTTCACGAAGGACGCCCTCGAGGCCATTGCGACTCAGGCCATCGACCGGGGAACCGGTGCTCGTGGGCTGCGGGCGATCCTCGAAGATGTCCTCTTGTCGACGATGTTCGACGTCCCGTCCCGACCAGACATCAGCCGGGTGGTCGTCGACGAAGCGGTCGTACTCGGAGAGGTGGACCCCGGGGCCTACGACGATTCGCAAGAACGCTCGGCCTGAGCGAACCAGGAATCGGACGAACGAAGGCCCCGGTATCCTCCGGGGCCTTCCTCATGACAGGTGGCGAGCGATGAACCCGACCTACGAGCCAGGAGAGATCGAAGACCGCTGGTATGAGCGGTGGGAGCAAGCGGGGGTGTTCCGTCCCGAATACCGTCCCGATGGAAATCCGTTTTGCGTCGTCATCCCGCCGCCGAACGTCACGGGATCGCTCCACATGGGACATGCGCTCAACCACACGATCCACGACGTGATCGTGCGCCGCAAGCGGATGCAGGGTTTCGCCGCGCTGTGGCTGCCGGGCACCGATCATGCGGGGATCGCCACTCAAAATGTCGTGGAGCGGGAGCTCGCCCTCGAGGGGATGAGCCGGCACGACCTGGGCCGTGAGCGCTTCATCGAGCAGGTGTGGGAGTGGAAGCGTCGATACGGCGCTCGCATCACGACACAGATCCGCAGGATGGGCAGCTCATGTGACTGGACGCGGGAACGGTTCACCCTCGACGAAGGGTTGTCCCGCGCGGTGAGAGAGGTGTTCGTCGGGCTGTACGAAGAGGACCTCATATATCGGGGTTACCGGATCATCAACTGGTGTCCGCGTTGCGGCACGGCCCTCGCCGACATCGAGGTGGAGTACAAGGACACCGCGGGAACACTCACCCACATTCGCTACCCGTTCGCCGACGGCGACGGAGGGATCACCGTCGCCACGACTCGGCCAGAGACCATGCTCGGCGACACCGGGGTGGCCGTCCATCCCGATGACGAACGCTACGGGGACGTCGTGGGCCGGATGCTCCGGTTGCCCCTGATGGGCAGGCTGATCCCGGTGGTCGCAGACGAGGCCGTCGACCTCGAGTTCGGCACCGGCGCCGTCAAGGTCACGCCCGCCCACGATCTCACCGACTTCGAGATCGGCGAGCGTCACGGTTTGGAACAGGTCACCGTCATCGACGAACACGGTTCGATCACGGCCGCCGGTGGTCGGTTCGTGGGGATGGACCGGTTCGAAGCCCGTAGGGCTGTCATTGAGGCGCTCGAGGCGGAAGGTGCGCTCGAGAAGGTCGATGAACACCCGCACTCGGTGGGGCACTGTTATCGCTGCGACACCGTGGTCGAGCCGCGCCTCTCCGATCAGTGGTTCGTGGCGGTCGGTGAACTTGCGAGACCGGCGATTGCGGCGGTCCAGGACGGCAGTAACGAGTTCATTCCCAAGCGGTGGGAGAAGAGCTATTTCCACTGGATGGAGAACCTGAGGGACTGGACGATCAGTCGTCAGATCTGGTGGGGACACCGCATCCCGGCTTGGTACTGCCTTGACGGACACCTCACCGTCAGCCGCGAGGAACCCGCCGAGTGCGCGACCTGTTCGTCTGCCGAGTTGGTCCAGGACGAGGACGTCCTCGACACGTGGTTCTCATCGGCGTTGTGGCCGTTCTCGACGCTGGGCTGGCCCGATGAGACGGAGGACCTCGATCGCTTCTACCCGAACGCGGTCTTGATCACCGGGTTCGACATCATCTATTTCTGGGTGGCCCGGATGATGAAGATGGGAATCCACTTCATGGGGTCGGTGCCGTTCCATCAGACGGTCATTCACGGGTTGGTGAGGGACGTCGATGGCCAGAAGATGTCCAAGTCACGGGGCAACACGATCGATCCTCTCGACGTCGCCGACGAGTACGGCGCGGACCCGTTGCGGCTGGCCCTCATCCAGGCCGCCAACCCAGGCCAGGACGTTCCGCTCGACATGGAGTGGGTCGCGGGTGCTCGCCGGTTCGGGAACAAGCTTTGGAACGCAACGAGATTCGTGCTGCGCAGCGTGGAGGCAGGGTCGGTTCCCCCTTCCGGGGGTTACCCGGAAAACCCGGCCCCGCCCGACAGGTGGATTCTTGCCAGGTTGGGTGAGGTGACCGCCCGTTTCGATCGACTGTGCGACGAGTACCGATTCAGCGACGCTTTCGGGCTGCTCTACAACTTCGCCTGGTCCGAAGTCTTCGATTGGTACCTGGAGATGACCAAGATCTCGCTCCAGGGCGATAATGCAGAGGCGTCGCGGGCGACACTCGGCGTGGTGATGAGAGACATCCTCAAACTCTTCCATCCTGCCATCCCGTATCTCACCGAGGAGCTGTGGTCCCACGTAGTCGGCGCTGGTCTGCTGGCTGGAGCCGACTGGCCGGAGGTTCCGGACTATGACGCGCCACCGGTGATGGACGACCTGCAGGGTCTGATTGCCGGCGTGCGGAGGTTCCGGGCCGAACAGGGTCTGCCTCCTCGGCGGGAGTTGGCGCTGGTTGTGTTCGATCCGTCCGGGACCATGGAAGGGTGGGCCGAGGAGCTGCTGGCGGACCTGGCATCGGTGGCGGTGAGCAGGTCGGACGTCGAACTCGACCAGGGCCACACCCGAGTCGTGTCGGGACGGCTGCAAGGGTTCATTCCGCTCGAAGGGATCATCGACCTCGACGCGGAACGAGCCCGGCTCGACAAGGCGATCGAAGAGGCGGAGGCCGATCTGGCCCGGGCGGATTCCAAACTCCACAACCAATCCTTCGTCGATCGGGCCCCGGCAGAAGTGGTGGAGAAGGAACGGCGAAAGCGGACCGAGGCCGCCGAACTTCTGGCGACACTGCGAGCCCAGCGAGAAGCACTTTGATCCGGACCTATCAAGAGGCAGTCGACTACCTCGATCGCCACATCGGCCGTGGGATGCATCCGGGCCTGGAGCGCATCACGGGCCTCATGGACCTCATGGGCCGGCCGGACCGGGCCTACCCGATCGTTCATGTCGCCGGCACCAACGGCAAGACGTCCACTGCGCGGATGACAACGATGCTGTTGGTGGCCCACGGGCTCACCACGGGGACGTTCGTCTCGCCCCACCTCGAGAGGATCGAGGAGCGGATCTCGCTCAACGGATTCGTGGCGTCCGCCGAGCAGTTCACTCAGGCTGTCGCCGATGTGGCCGCCTTTGCCGACATCTACGAGGAACGGTTCGAGGCGCCGTTGAGTTACTTCGAACTGACCGCGGCGATGGCCTTCGCCTTCTTTGCCGATCAGGCCGCCGACGCCGCGGTTGTCGAGGTGGGCCTCGGTGGTCGGCTGGATGCCACGAACGTGTGCGAAGGACA
>JAOUGY010000243.1 GCA_029865445.1 Acidimicrobiia bacterium
GTGGGTCACGCCGAGGTGGTCATGCCTGCGTCGAAACAGAAGGAAGCGATCGCCAAGATCCTCGCCAACGAGGGTTTCATCGATCGATTCGAGGTGAAGGCTGGAGACCCCGGGGCCGATCTGAAGCTCGTCCTCCGGTACGGCGAGCGCCGCCGGCCCGCCATCCTCGGTCTCAAGCGGATCTCCAAGCCCGGTCACCGCGTGTACAGGGGCCACGATCAGATCAAGCGCGTTCAGGGCGGCCTGGGCGTCTCGATCATCTCCACCAGCCAGGGGCTTCTCCCCGATCGGGAGGCACGGCGCCGCAAGCTGGGAGGCGAGATCATGTGTGAGGTGTGGTGACATGAGTCGTGTTGGCAAGATGCCGATCGAGATCCCATCGGGGGTCGAGTTCTCGGTGTCGGGACAGAAGATCATGGTCAAGGGCCCCAAGGGCACGCTCGAGCGTGAACTGCACGAGCGGGTGTCGGTGTCCGTCGAAGATGGTGTCGCTTCCGTCGGTCGGGTCGATGACACTCGTGAGTCGCGAGCGCTCCACGGCCTGTCGCGGGCGCTTGTCGCCAACATGGTGACCGGGGTGTCGGAGGGATTCCGGCGCGAGCTCGACATCGTCGGCGTCGGATATCGGGCGGCCCTCAAGGGAAGCGACCTCGAGATGCAGCTCGGGTTCAGTCACCCGGTCGCGTTCGCCGCACCGGAAGGGATCACCTTCGAGGTGCCCGAGCAGACGAAGATCGTTGTGAGCGGAATCGACAAGGAGCAGGTGGGCCAGGTGGCCGCCAACATCCGGAAGATCCGCCCGCCGGAGCCATACAAAGGCAAGGGCATCCGCTACACGGGTGAGTACGTTCGGCGTAAGGCCGGAAAGGCAGGTAGGTGATGGCGGGCTCTCGCAAGACCGCGCGCGACCGCCGGCATGCGCGGGTCCGCAAGTACCTCACCGGTACGGCGGAGCGTCCCCGGCTCGCGGTGTACCGCTCAAATCGTTACATCTACGCCCAGGTGATCGACGACGCCGCCGGCCACACGCTGGCGGCAGCCTCCTCCCAGGAGGGCGATCTGCGATCGAAGACGTTGACGAAGGAAACCGCTTCCGAAGTCGGCAAGTTGGTGGCCGAACGGGCGAAGGCAACCGGGGTCTCCCAGGTGGTCTTCGATCGCGGTGGGTACCAGTTCCATGGTCGAGTCAAGGCCCTGGCCGACGCGGCTCGCGAAGCCGGATTGGAGTTCTGATGGCCGAACATCGAGACCAGCGCGATCGCGGAGATCGCGGGGAGAAGGAACAGCAGTTCGACGAGCGCGTCATCCAGATCAATCGCGTGGCGAAGGTCGTCAAGGGTGGTCGGCGGTTTTCGTTCACGGCATTGTGCGTCGTCGGCGACGGCAACGGACGTGTCGGTGTCGGGTACGGCAAAGCCAAGGAAGTACCGGCCGCCATTCAAAAGGGAATGGAGATCGCTCGACGGTCGATGTTCCTCGTTCCCATGGCGGGTCAAACGATCGTGCACGACAACATCGGCACCCACGACGCCTCGCGGGTGCTCATCAAGCCCGCCGCTCCCGGTACCGGTGTGATCGCCGGCGGTGCCGCCCGCCAGATTCTGGAAGCCGCGGGCATCAAGGACGTGCTTGCAAAGTCGCTCGGTTCGCCGACGCACCTCAACGTGGCGCGAGCGACGGTTGCGGCGCTCCGTGGCCAGCGACGTCCCGATGAGGTGGCTCGGTTGCGGGGACGCCAGGCGGATGACTTCGTGCCGCCGGCACTGCTCGCCGCCTACCGATCCACCGAGTCGATGCGGGCGCACGGCTGACGGAGGGATCGTGGCGAACAAACTGCATGTGACATTGAAGAAGAGCGTCATCGGTGAGAAGCCGAAGACTCGCGCCACCGTGCGGGGTCTCGGCCTGCGCAAGCTTCACCAGACCGTCGAACACAACGACACTCCCGACGTTCGAGGGATGCTGCACAAGGTGCGTCACCTCGTCGAGGTCGAAGAGAAGTAGATCTCAGTACTGAGTACTGGGTACCGAGTACTGGGTTGGAGACCGAGCAAAGATGAGCGAAGAGAAACCACAACTGAAGCTGCACCATCTGGCGCCTGCGCCAGGGTCGAAGAAGGCGAAGACTCGCGTTGGTCGCGGCGAAGGCGGCAAGCGTGGCAAGACGGCCGGGCGAGGCACGAAGGGCCTCAAGGCGCGCAACACGCTGCGTCCCGGGTTCGAAGGTGGGCAGACCCCGCTGTCCCGCCGGCTGCCCAAGCTGCCGGGTTTCAACAACCCGAACAAGGAGACGTTCACCGTCGTCAATGTGGGGGTGTTGGCCGAGGCTTTCAAAGCCGGCTCCGACGTGACGCCCGACGTGCTCCGCGAGCATGGTCTCGTCAAGCATCGAGGCAGGATCAAGATCCTCGCCGAGGGCGAGATCGGCCACGCCTTGACGGTCAAGACCCACGCGGTCAGCGCCGCTGCTCGGTCGAAGATCGAGGCCGCGGGCGGATCCGTCGAGCTGGTCTAGTGGCCATCGGTCGCACAGTCGATGACGCCCGGTACCCTGTGAGTCGACCCGGAGGCGCAACGCCATGAGCGTTCTTTCCATCTACCGCCACATGTTTGCGATACCGGATCTTCGTAAGAAGATCCTGTTCACGCTCGCCATGTTTGCGGTGTACCGGCTGGGCGCCAACATCCCGGTTCCAGGTACCGATCTCGAGGCGATCCGGCAGTTCGCCACCCTCAACGAGACCGGCGGGATCTACGGCCTCCTCAACCTGTTCTCTGGTGGTGCGCTCGAGCAGTTCTCCGTGTTCGCTCTGGGGATCCTGCCCTACATCACCGCGTCGATCATCATGCAGCTGTTGACGGTGGTGATCCCGAAACTGCAGGCGCTGCAGGAGGAGGGCCAGTCCGGCCAGAAGATCATCACCCAGTGGACCCGCTACCTCACGGTGGTCCTCGCGCTCATCCAGTCGACGGGATTCACTTGGGCGTTCGGACGCGGCAGCCAGCTCACCCAGGGCATCGTGTTCATCCCCAACTACGTGTGGTGGAACGTCGGCCTGATCGTGCTCACGATGACCGCCGGCACCGCTTTCGTGATGTGGCTCGGGGAACTGATCACCCAGCGCGGTGTCGGCAACGGCATGTCGCTGCTGATCTTCCTGTCGATTCTGAGCCAGTTCCCGTCGGTGTTCGGACAGATCTGGTTGCAGACCGCGGGCAACCAGAACTGGGTCGGTTTCGTAGTGATCATGCTCGTGTTCCTCGCCATGATCGCTGCCATCATCTTCATCGACCAAGGCCAGCGTCGGATTCCCATCCAATTCGCCAAACGCGTCCGCGGTCGGCGGATGATGGGGGGCAACGCCACCTACATACCGCTCAAGGTGAATACCGCCGGCGTCATCCCCGTGATCTTCGCGACATCGGTCATGCTCTTCCCGGCTCTGCTGGCCACGGCTATCCCCAGCGATGGGCTCATCATGACCGGCATCCGGAACTGGGTCGATCGCAACCTGGGAGGAGGGGGCTCAGGGACCATCAGCTGGTGGTATGTGCTGATCCTCTTCGGTCTCGTCGTGTTCTTCACGTACTTCTACACGGCCATCCAGTTCGATCCGACCCGTCAGGCCGACATGATCCAGCGTCAGGGCGGGTTCATCCCCGGCCAGCGACCGGGTCCCCAGACTGCTCGGTACCTGAGCCACATTCTGAACAGGATCACCCTGCCCGGCGCGCTGTTCCTCGGGTTCATTTCGATCCTGCCGATCCTCGCCGGGCTCATATGGGGTATCAACATCAGCTTTTCAGGTGTGTCGATCCTCATCGTGGTAGGCGTCGCCCTAGAGACGATGAAACAGATCGAATCCCAGCTCACCATGCGCAACTACGAAGGCTTCTTGACGTGAACGCCTGCGGCGTTCGTACCGGGTACTTGGTACTTGGTACTGGGTACTGCGAGCCGGAGGCTCGCCAGTGAGACTTCTGTTTGTGGGGCCGCCGGGGGCGGGGAAGGGCACACAGGCTCAGAGGGTGGCCGAAGAGCTGGGTATCGCCCACGTGTCCACGGGTGACATGTTCCGTGCCCTCGATCCCGACACCGACCTGGGAAGGCGGGTGCGGGAGATCATGGAGTCGGGCGGCTATGTGTCGGACGACATCGTGATCGAGATGCTGGAGGGTCGGCTCGGCCGGCCCGATGCGGCGGCTGGGTACATCCTCGATGGTTTCCCTCGGACTCTGGCTCAAGCTGAGGCCCTGGATGCCTTCCTCGGCGCCAACGGGCTCGACGCAGTGGTGCTCTTCGAGGTGAACGAGGACGAAGTGGTCGAGCGCATGCTCGCCCGCGGTCGCGCCGACGACACCGAAGAGACCATTCGAACCCGACTCGAGGTGTATCGGGAGCAGACCGCACCTCTCGTGGAGTTGTACGACCGGCGCGGCATGATCCGCCGCGTTGACGCCATGGGCGAGATCGAAAGCATCACGGAGCGGGTCCTCGAGGAGTTGCGGTGACGCGACCACCGGTCTCCAGTCTCCAGTCTCCAGCCTCCGGCTCGATCCAACTGGCAACTGGGGACTGGGGACTGGTGACTCGCCGACCGCAGGTTCGGCCGTGATCACGATCAAATCGCCGAAAGAGTTCGCCAAGATGGCGAAGGCGGGTCGTTGCGTCGCGGTCATGCACGCGGAGATCCGGGCGGCGGCGAAACCGGGCGTCACCACCGGCGAGCTCGATGACGTCGCTCGCAGGGTGCTCGCGGCTCACGACTGCCAAGCCTCGTTTCTCGGGTACGGATTCCCGCCGTTCCAGGGGGCGATCTGCGCCTCTCCCAACGATGTCATCGTCCACGGCATCCCCGGTGATTACCACCTGGAGGACGGCGACATCATCGCGATCGATGCCGGCGCCATCTATGACGGCTATCACGGAGATGCCGCATTCACGATGGCCGTCGGCGAGGTGCCGGTCGAGGTGACCAGCCTCATCGATGTCACCGAAGAGGCGATGTGGTTGGGGATCTCCCAAGTTCGGCACGGGGCCCGGGTCGGCGACATCGGCGCCGCCGTGGAGTCGGTCGCCCGTCCCCACGGTTTCGGGGTCGTGCGAGAGTACGTGGGTCATGGCATCGGCCGGCACATGCACGAAGAACCTCAGATCCCGAACTACGGGGTGAAGGGGAAGGGCACCAAGCTCCGGACAGGGATGGCGGTCTGCATAGAACCGATGTTCAACCTCGGCGATGCTGGAACGAAGGTCGACGCAGATCAGTGGACCGTTCGAACGGCCGACGGTTCGCTTTCGGCGCATTGGGAACACACCGTTTGCATCACCCCCGACGGTGTGGTCGTGACCACGGTGCCCGAGGATGCAGCGATCCCCGTCTCGCTGGGCTGACGCCACCGGCAGTGGAAAGTCGGAGTGTGATCGCCCGGCACAACTGATCCAGGTCGTCCGAATCCGATCGCTCAGCCGCAGTACTCGACGGTGACCTCGAACGTTCCGGCGCCCTGATCGGCCGAATCGTCGGCGATCGAACCCTTGCCGGAGACGACGACGTTGCCTCCGTCTCCCACCATCACCGTGTCGATCTGACCTTCGAACGTAGGCGAGGGGCCGTCGATCATGATTCCACCCACCATATCGGTGGCGTCGATCCGGATGATCGTGCCATCCGCCGAACGACCCGCCAGCGAAACGGTGGACTCCCCGGATGCAGGCCACGATGCGCTTGCGAATCCGAGAACCGTGCCGTCGGCCGCTGTGAGAGTGATGCCACGATCGAACCGAGCGGCACCGTCTCGCAAATCCCGCACATGGCTTGGCGCAAGACGTCCGATCCGTCTGGATGGCGGAGCACTAGTCACCTCAGGCGAGCCGG
>JAOUGY010000244.1 GCA_029865445.1 Acidimicrobiia bacterium
GAGATCGCCTGCGGTGGCAGGAGACCTTCATTCGAGGCATCGAGGAACCACTGAATCGTGTACAGGCCGCCCTCGGACTGCATGTCTGGCACGGCACCGTCGAAGGGCGCCCCGGCCGCGCTGAAGAAGGTCTTCAACGTGGTGACACCGGTTGTCGGGAGGGCTTGTACGGTCAGCGGGATCACGTCGGGCTGGCTTGCCTTGACCGCCCGCATCGCCTCGAGGAATCCGTCGAGCGAGTCGATCGATGAGCAGTCGACGCCGGCGGCCTCGCACATGGCGATGTTGTAGTAGATCACGTCGAAGTTGGCGGTGAGGGACACACCCCAGATGCCGTCGGCGAACGTGTTCTCTTCCCAGGCGATCGGGAGGATCTCGTTGTACGTGTCCGGGTCCTCCGACTCCCATTGGTCCTTCTGCTCGGTCATGTCGAGGAGCAGACCGGCGTTCTGATACGCCTCCATCAGGAACGTGTCGTCCTGGATGATGTCGGGGAGCTTCTGACCTGCATCCTGCATGCGCTGGAGCTGCTGGAGGATGTCGTCATTGGACTCCGTCTGGGCCGTGACCTTGATGTTCGGGTTTGCGGCCATGAAGCCTTCCCAAGCATCCGGCGGCCAGTAGTAGTCGCGGGAGACGAACGCGTGCAGCTCTACCTGCTCGCCGCCGCCTTCACCGCCTGAGCTTTCGCCGCCTTCGGCGGCCGTGGTGGCAGTCTCGCCACCGCCGCCCTCCGGCGCCGTCGTGTCTTCGGAACCGCTACCACCGCAGGCGGCAACGGTCATCGCGATTATCGCAAGGAGGGCAAGGAATCTCGTCATTCGCGACGAGTCCTGCCATTTCGAACCAGCCATCACCTCAGTCTCCCTCTGTTGGTGCAACTCATCGGCTGGACAGTGGGAGCGCCGACTAGCACCGCTCCGCCAGCAACTGTGCATTATGTAGAGTACGTAGTGTCTGAGGCGTTTTCAAATAGTGGTTGCGGAGGGTGGCCATCGGGTGGCCCTTCATCGGTTGCCGCTCGAAGAGTGAGGAGGCGAGATGAGTAGAAGGGTGCGAGTGGCATCGGTCGGGCTCGGATGGTGGGGTTCGACGTTGGCGGATCGGGCGGAAGCAGCTGGACTGGATCTCGTCTCTTGCTTCGCTCGGAGCACCGACTCGCGGGTCGAGTTCGCTGAGGCTCGTGGATGTAGAAGCGCCGCCACCTGGGATGAGCTGCTCTCAGACCCCGACGTCGAAGGCGTTCTGATCGCGACTCCCCATTCCACACACGCAGACCTCGTCTGCGAGGCGGCCTCTGCGGGAAAGCACGTGTTCGTCGACAAACCCTTCACCTTGAAGGTGGCCGATGCCGCGCGAGCGACCCGGGCGTGTGACGACGCAGGAGTTGTGCTTCAAGTGGGTCACAATCGGCGGCGCCAACCCGCCACCCGTTGGATCAAGTCGATGGTGGACGCCGGCGAACTCGGCATGCCGCACTATGCAGAAGCGAACCTCTCGTATCCCAAAGGTCTGAACCCCCGATCAGGGTGGCGGGGCGATCCCGCAGAGTCGCCGGCAGGCGGGATGGCCGGTCTGGGTGTCCACATGGCGGACAACCTCGTCTATTTGTTTGGGCAGCCCGCTCGGATCTCGGCGTTCAGCCGCAAGATCATCGGCGTGGGGCCTCTCGACGACGCAACGACCGCCATAGTCGAGTTCCCCGATGGCCCGCTGGCGGTCCTGGCCACAACGATGGTGATACCCGACATCGCCCGCACCGCGGTCTTCGGAACCGAAGCGGCGGCCTGGAACGAGGTCGATGGCGAGAAGGCCTACGTGCAGCGCGTCGGTGAGAAAGAGCGTTCGGAAGTGCCGGTGGAGACGCTGGACACGATCCTCGACGAGCTTGCCGAGTTCGGACGATGCGTCGCCAACGGAGAAACGCCGGAGGTCGGCGGGTGGGAGGCCCTCGAGGTCGTCGCCATTTTTGAGGGTCTCGTGGAGAGTGCGGCCACGGGTAGAGCCGTGGACCTCGCCGAGGTCAGGTCGCGTCGCTGACCGGACGCCCCCGACGGGCCAGGTACCCGTGCCACAGCAGACGCGCAGCGGTGGAGCGATGTGGCCGCCACCTCGATCCGAGGTCTTCCAACTCGTCTGGACGTGGAACTGTCGGGAGTGAAAACGTCTCCTGTGCCGCCACCTGGAGCGCACGATCGCCGATGGGCCAGATGTCGGGGCGCCTCAGACAGGACAGCAGATAGACGTCTGCGCTCCAGGGCCCGATGCCTTTCTGGTCGACGAGGATTCTCCGGGCTGTGTCGTCGGTTGCCGAGTGGAGTGCGCCGAGGTCGAGGCGTCCGTCGAGGACGGCGTCAGCCAGCGATCGGACGTACCCGGCCTTCTGGCGTGAGAATCCGTCGGCCCGGAGTTCCTCGTCGGTGGATTCGAAAACCGATGACGGTGTGACGGTCCCGACTCGGAGCTCTAGCCGTGCGTAGGCGGCCGCGGCGGAGGCCAGTGACACCTGTTGTTCGAGAATCACCAGCACCAAAGTTGCGAAGCCCGGCGGTCGGGTCCAGAAGGCCGGTGGACCGAAGGCATCGACGATCGTCGCGAACCCCGGTTCGTCCCGGGCCAGGTCGGCCACGACGGCCGCGTGGCGGGAGAGGGTCAGCGAGTCCGGCACGTGGGCACTCTATGGCGCTGGTGCGCCGAGTACATTGCAACATATAGGATCGATCGTCGTGCCGAGGAGCAGCACGTGCACTACCTGAAGCAACCCAAGCCGACCCCGGAAGAAGTGACGGCGGAGATTCGTTCCACCGTCAGCACGATCATCTCCGACGTGTCCCGGGAGGGCACAGCCGCCGTGCGTCGATATTCGGAGCGTTTCGACGATTGGGCTCCCGCCAGCTTTCGTGTCTCGGCGGGCGACATCGAACGGGCCTACGAGACCATGGACGGCGCCGTGGCCGAGAGCTCTCGCTTCCTGATCGACCAGGTGACCGGTTTTGCGCGCCTCCAACGTCGGACCCTCATCGACTTCGAGCAGGAGACGTTGCCGGGGGTGATCCTCGGGCAGAAGTGGATCCCCGTCGACTCGGTGGGCGCCTATTCGCCCGGCGGGTACTACCCGCTGATCGCGTCGGCGGTGATGACCGTCGCCACTGCCAAGGTCGCCGAGGTTCCGCGCGTGCTCGCCGCTGCGCCGCCGCGGGACGAACTCGGCATGCATCGACCTCAACTGTGGGCGATGGTGGAATCGGGTGCCGACGAGATCTTCTGCGTCGGGGGGGTTCAGGCAATGGCCGGAATGGCATTCGGGCTCGAGGACGCCGAGCCCGTCGACATGATCGTCGGCCCGGGCAACGCCTACGTCGCCGAAGCCAAAAGGCAACTGTTCGGGACCGTGGGTATCGACCTCTTGGCGGGACCCACCGAGATCATGATCATCGCCGACGACTCGGCAGACCCCGTCGTCCTCGCCTGCGATCTGCTGGGCCAGGCCGAACACGGGCCGACGTCCCCGGCGATTCTCGCCACGACATCCGAAGAGGTTGGACGCGCCACCATACGCGAAGTGGACCGCTGGCTCGAAGGGTGGCCCACCGCCTCCATAGCGGGTCGGTCCTGGGCCGACTTCGGGACAGTGATCCTCGTGGACGACGACGAAGAATTGCGGGCGGTCGCCGATGAGATCGCCCCCGAGCACCTGGAGGTGCAGACGCGCGACCCGGAGTGGTTCGTGGAACGACTCACCAACTACGGGAGCCTCTTCATCGGGACGCACGCCACCGTCTCGTACTCGGACAAGGCGATCGGAACCAACCACACTCTTCCCACGAAGCGAGCGGCTCGATACACCGGTGGGCTCTGGGTCGGAAAGTTCCTGAAGACGGTGACCACCCAACGCTGCACCGCTGCCGGGTCTCTGGCCGTGGCGGAGCATTCGGCCGTCGTCGCCGACGCCGAGCTCATGGAAGGTCATGCCATCAGCGCTCGCCTGCGGCTCAACCCGGAGTTCTTCCCCGACGTCCTGGATCACCTCGATGACTGACGAGCGCGAGTCTCGCCAGGTTGTGACGGTGGTCACCGGGGCCAGCCAAGGGATCGGCCGCGAGATCGCCCAGGCGTTCGGACGCCGCGGTGACGCCGTAGTGCTGGCCGCCAGGAACGCATCGAATCTCGGCGAAACCGCCTCTCTCGTCGCCGATGCCGGTGGCGAACCTCTGGTTGTCGAGACCGACGTGACGTCGTTGGCATCGGTCGAGGCCATGGTTGCCTGCGCCGTGGAGCGGTTCGGTCGGGTCGACAATCTCGTCGCCAACAGCGGGATCGGGGGGCCCAGCGGTGTGTTGTGGGAGGTCGACCCGGACGCCTGGGACGAGACCTTCGACGTCAACGTGAAAGGTGTGTTCCACTCCGCACGCGCCATCGTGCCACCGATGATCGACCGTGGTGGCGGCTCCATCGTCGTGATCGGATCGATCTCTGGGAAGCGCCCGCTGTACGGACGAAGCCCGTACACGAGCACCAAGGCCGCGCTCATCGGCCTCACGAGGACGCTGGCATTGGAGACCGGTGCACACGACATCCGCGTCAACCTGATCTCCCCTGGATTCGTGGAAGGGCCCCGCATCGACTGGGTGATCAGGGCCCAGGCAGAGGCGCGCGGCGTCTCCGAACAGGATGTGCGAGCCGAGTTCGAGGCACACTCCCCGCTCGGCCGGCTGACCTCGCCGCTCGACGTCGCCAACGCAGCTGTCTTTCTCACCTCCGAGCAAGCAAGAGGAATCACCGGCATCGACTTCAACGTCAACGCCGGCGCCGTCATGTACTGAAAAGGAGCGTCCATGCCACGTCTGATCGATCTGTCGCAACCGATCTACGAAGAGATGAAGGTCTACCCCGGCCACTTGAAGACGGTGACCTTCCAGCACGCCACCCACGAAGAGACAGCACCCCGTTTCGAGGGCGGATTCAGCTTCCAGACCCTCGGGTTCATGCTCAACGACAACGGGCCCACCCACGTCGACTCGTTCAGCCATCTCGACCCCGACCCGTCGGCGCCGACCATCGACCAGATGTCGCTCGACCTGTTCTACGGAACCGCCATCTGCGTGGACGTCTCTCAGGTGCCCGAAGAAACCGACATCATGCCGTCCCACATCGAAGCGGGACTCGAGAAGGCGGGCTTGGAGGTCCGGGAAGGAGACATGTGCTTCTTCTACACGGCCACCTATGACAGATACGCGGGCAAGAAGGAGTACCTGAGCAACTTCGCCGGCCTGGGAGCCGAGGCGGCCGAGTGGATCGTCGAGAAGGGGATCAAGACGTTCGGCGTCGATTCGCCCACCCCTGACAATCCCATCTCGAAGACCTACCCCATCCACATGATGTGCCGCCGCGAACACATCACCCACTACGAGAACCTGGTCCTCACCGAAGTCGTCGGGACCCGATTCACGTTCGTCGGGTTCCCGCTCAAGGTGATCGGCGCCCACGGCGGCCCCACCCGCGCCGTGGCCATCGTCTAAGCCCGGGCTCCGCCCGGGCCGTACTGAGTATTGGGTATTTGGTACTGGGACCTGGGTCTCCCCCTCCGTCGCCTGCGGCGACACCTCCCCCGCTGGGGGAGGAAACTCGTTGGCGGCGCGGTGTTGGGGGTTCTTGTTTCTCCCCCCAGCGGGGGGAGTCCGGCGGAGCCGGGAGGGGGGAGATCCGGGGGGCCCTCGCTTTGCTCGGGCCGCGGTGCGCGGTGGGCGGTGGCGGTGGGCTTTCTCCCCCTCCGTCGCCTGCGGCGCCACCTCCCCCGCTGGGGGAGGAAAATTGTCGGCGGCGGGGGGTCGCGGGTTTCGTTTCTCCCCCCAGCGGGGGGAGTCCGGCGGAGCC
>JAOUGY010000246.1 GCA_029865445.1 Acidimicrobiia bacterium
GCCGTCCTGGGTCTCGGTGGCCTTGCGCACCGCCGCGTCACGACCGGCCCCCATACCGGTGGCCGCGCCCGCGCCGCCAAACGCTCCGGACACCCCGCCGGCGACACCCGCCTGCATGACGCCACCACGGGTCAGGAGGAACAGCGTTGCCAATATCTCCTCACCCGGTTCGAGTGTGGCCCCTTCGTGCTTGCGCACCAGTTTGTCCCAGTTGGGCATGCTCGGTACTTCCAGCCGCCGGCACAACCAACATCGGTGCATGCCTCCGGTTCCTCGAGGTACTGCGGCCATCTCGGACTACCAGAGGATCGAGCTCAGGGGTGTCACTTCCGTTTCTTCGGGGGCATGGCAGCGACGTAGTCGAGGGACCGGACTATCCACTCTTCCGCCCGATCGGGTTCACACTCCGGGGGTAGGCTCACGTACCCTCCCATTGGTCGTTCCGCCGGGCCGAACGGGCCAGAGCCTTCCACCTGGAGTAGGCGCTCCGAGTCCTCGGGCGGCAGTTTCACCCCCACCGATGACCCGAACAGCCCCATGAACATGTTGCCGTTCACGAAGGCGCCCAGGTTGCCGAACATCGGCTTGACCTCGACCCGCGGGTCTTCGGGAACCAGCGACCGGAACCGTTCCCGATCGGCGTCGGTGGGCTTGGGCACTTGCATGCGACCTCCTCGTTGAGGCAAGGGTACGTGGCGTCACCGCACGGATACGCCCGAGGTGGAGCGGCGTCGATGCGGGTTTGCAGCCGCCCGACACGCCGGCGATCAGAGCCAGTCGCGGCGCTTGAACTGGAAGTAGAGGAAGGTCGACGAGGCGAGAATCAGGATCATGGCCGCCACAACCCCCCACGGCTCTCCGTCGCCGGGGAACGGGACGTTCATGCCGTAGAAGCCGGTCACGAGTGTGGGCACGGCGATGATCGCCGCCCAGCTGGTGACACGCTTCATGATCTGGTTCTGCCGGAAGTCCCGCAGCGCCAGGTTGGTTTCCACGATGGTGCTCATGAGGTCACGCAGGGACTCCACCGACTCTCCGACCCGGAGCATGTGGTCGTAGACGTCCTGGAAATACGGATACATCGGCTCCGGCGCGAAGTCGTGCTCGCGCCGGGTGAGCGACCCGATGACGTCGCGCAGCGGTGACACGAGACGGTGGAAGCGAACGAGCGCCCGGCGAGCGGCGAACCACTGCCGCTGATCTGCGGGGTCGATCGCCGAGTCGGCGAAGATGCCGTCGACGACACTCTCGTAGAAGTCGTCGAAGGCCGAGATCGCGTCGAAATAGCCGTCGACGATGGCGTCGAGGAGTGCGTAGACGATCGAACTGACGCCGTGCTCCACGAGCTCCGGCGATCGGTCGAGCCTGCTCGCCACCTCGGTCATGTCGAGTCGGTCGTCGTGGCGAACCGTGATCAGCCACCGGGGACCGATGAACATGTCCACCTCGCTCACACCGAGCTCGCGGTCGAGGCGCGTGGCATCGACCAGGTGCGCCGACAGGAAGAGATGGGACGAGTAGTGATCGAGCTTCGGCCGCTGGTGCGGTTCGAGGGCGTCCTCGATGGCCAACTCGTGCAACCCGAGTTCGTCGGCCAGCAGTTGGAGGTCGTCCACCGACGGGTGGACCACATCGATCCACACCACGTTGGCGGGATCGGCGAGCCGCTCGGAGACCTCGTCGACGCTCGTGCTCGGACGAAGGCCTTGACCGTCCCGATACACCCGAACGTGGGAGCAACTCATGTGGGTCGAATGCTACGACAATGCCGGCCGCCATCGACCGTGAGAAACACCGGTCTCGGGGATGGACTCCGGCGCCGAATTCGTTTTACAATTCGTCAAATCAGTCAAGGAGCCATCATGAGTCAGGTCGTTCGCGCCGCTCTCGTCCAGGCCGAGTGGACAGGGGAAGTCGAGTCCATGGTCGACAAGCAGATCGGCTATGCCCGGGACGCCGCCGAGCAGGGCGCCAAGGTCCTCTGCTTCCAGGAGATCTTCTCCTCCCCGTACTTCTGCGCAGTTCAGGACCGTTCGTACTTCTCATATGCCGAACCCATGCCCGATGGGCCGACAATCCGACGAATGACCGAGCTCGCCAAGGAAACAGGCATGGTGCTGGTCGTGCCGATGTTCGAGATGGAGGACGAAGGCGTCTACTACAACACCGCTGGTGTGATCGACGCGGACGGCACCTTCCTCGGCAAGTACCGCAAGATCCACATTCCCCAGGTCCAGGGGTTCTGGGAGAAGTTCTACTTCCGGCCCGGGAACCTGGGATACCCGACGTTCGACAGCGCTGTCGGGCGGATCGGCGTGTACATCTGTTACGACCGCCACTTCCCCGAAGGGTGGCGTGAGCTTGGGCTGGCCGGAGCCAAGATCGTGTTCAACCCGTCGGCCACCACGCGCGGCCACTCGATGTATCTGTGGCAGCTCGAACAACCAGCGGCAGCCGTTGCCAACGAGTACTTCGTCGGTGCGATCAACCGGGTGGGTACAGACCCGAACGAGGGCACCGATTACTACGGCTCGTCGTACTTCGTCGACCCGCGGGCCCGCACCATCGGCGAGGTTGCGTCGGACAGCCACGACGAGGTGGTGGTCCGGGACCTCGACCTGGCGATGATCGAAGAGACCCGGAACTACTGGCAGTTCTTCCGCGATCGGCGTCCGGAGACCTACACCCGGACCGGCGCGGTATGAACGTCGTCGCCGAATTTCTCGTCGAGCCTTTTCGGGAAGGCGCATTGGGGCCCCACGTCACCGCCGCAATCGACGCCCTGGAACGATCGGGTCTCTCGGTCGAGATCGGGCCCTTCGGATCTTCCGTCTCGGGTGAGGTGCGCGAGACCCTCGAGGCAATGACCGACGCGCTGGTGGCAGCCATCGAGTCGGGAGCAAGCCGGGTGAGCCTCAACGTGACGGTCGAGTCGTGACCGACTCGTTCGCCGTAGCGATCGAGCCACTCCTGAAAGCGATCGGAGCCAGCGCAGTGCCGCTCGACCAGGCAACCGCGAGCGATGTGATCCTCGACTGGGAGGGTCGGCCCGCGGTCGCCGTTCGACTGGATTTCAGCGGCACGCTCGCCGGGCTCATCGCTGCGGTCGAAGACGAGTTGGGGGCGCCCCTCGGGTCGCTCGACCGGGTTCAGAAGCAGGCTGCCATCCGGACCCTGGACGAGCAGGGTGCTTTCACCATTCGGAAAGCGATCGAAGACGTGGCCGACGCCATGGGTGTCACGCGTATCACCATCTACAACTACCTCAACGCTATCAGGGAGGCCGGTTGACCTCGGCCTCCGACGAACAGGAGCATCATGAGTGTTGAATCCCTAGGCCTGTACGACGCCGTGGTTGATGCCGCGGCATTGGAGCGGACCGTCGCCCGTTTCCGTGAGAGGGAGATCGTCCTCCCCACCTTCGCCCAGCTGGCCGACCCCACAACGATGCCGGCGAAAGTGACCGACGTTCTTGCCTCGGTGGGTGCCGATGATGCCGATCCCCGGAACCTGTGGCGAGTCAACTGGTACAACGACTCCACCCGCGAGGGCCGGTCCGAGATCCCGGAGTTCATCGAGATTCCGGGCGAACTGACAGGCGTCGACGCCCGCATAGTGCTGGCGCTCGGCAACCGGTTCCCGATGATCAGAGCGCACAAGGTGCTGGCGGCCTACTCGTGTCTGGCCCCACGGGTGGTGGCGGGAGCGTTCGATCCGACCGCTCATCGGGCCATCTGGCCGTCGACCGGCAACTATGCCCGAGGCGGCGTCGCAATTTCGGAGATCATGGGGTGTCGGGGGGTTGCCGTCCTTCCCGAAGGAATGAGCCGTGAACGCTTCGAATGGCTGGAGGATTGGATCTCCGACCCGTCAGATGTGATCCGCACCTATGGGACCGAATCGAACGTCAAGGAGATCTACGACGCCTGCAACGAACTGGCCAAAGACCCGACGAACGTGATCCTCAACCAGTTCGCCGAGTTCTCCAACCACCTCGGCCACTACTGGGTGACAGGTCGGGCGCTCGAACACGTTTTCGAGACGGTCGGCAACGGAGCCAGGTTGGCCGCCTTCGTGTCGGCGTCGGGATCTGCCGGCACGTTGGGCGCCGGTGATTACCTGAAGGACCGATACGGGTGCCGGATCGCCGCGGTCGAGGCCCTCGAGTGTCCCACGATGCTGTACAACGGATATGGCGAGCACAACATCCAGGGAATCGGCGACAAGCACATTCCGCTCATCCACAACGTGTCCAACACCGACGACGCCATCGCCATCTCGGATGAAGCAACCGACACGCTGATGTTGCTGTTCAACACTCCGGTGGGGAGGGAGCATCTTCTCGGTGCGGGCATCGCCCCGGAGGTCGTCGACGGGCTCCGCAACATGGGATATTCCTCGATCTGCAACATGCTCGCGGCGATCAAGATGGCGAAGTACCACCGGATGGGATCCGATGACGTGATCGTGACGGTCGCCACAGACGGGGCCGAGATGTACGGCTCCGAGGTGGGGCCGATCATCGACCGCGATCACGGCGGTTCCTTCGACGGACGGGCGGCGGCTGCTGCCCACGCCCGGTTCCTCGAAGGGGTGGACACCGACCAGCTCCTGGAACTCGGAGAGCTCGGACGCCGGAGGATCTTCAACCTCGGGTACTACACCTGGGTCGAGCAGCAGGGCATCGATTTCGAGCTCTTCGAAGCTCGTCGCGATCGTTCGTGGTGGGATGCCCTCCGGCCCTACACAGCACGTTGGGACGAGATGATCATCGAGTTCAACGAGAGGACCGGGGTCACGTTGTGAGCAACCCATTCGTCCGCTTCCGGTGGCTGCTCGACTCGTATCGCGCAGCCACGGAGGCGGGATGGACAGACGACGAATTCGTACGGCTGGTTGAGCATCTCGACGCCGCCGTGGCCGCCGTCGATGGCCACGGGTTCGTTGTCACTCCGCTCGTCGAAGCTCGCGACCTCGCCGAACGTCTGGGCGTCGGACACCTGTGGGTGAAAGACGACACTCACAACGTCGGTGGGTCACACAAGGCGCGTCACCTCTTCGGGAGCCTCCTCGGGATGGCTGTGGCAGGTCGCGATGAAGGCGAGCTGGCGATCGCCTCGTGTGGCAATGCCGCGTTGGCGGCCGCCGTGGTGGCCCGGGCAGTGGATCGTCCACTCCGGGTCTTCATACCCACGTGGGCCGACCCGCCTGTGGTGCAGCAACTCAAGGCCCTGGATGCGCGAATCGAGGTGTGCGAACGGCGGGCAGGCGAGGTGGGTGATCCCGCCTATCTCCGATTCCTCGAATCGCTGGACCGCGGCGCGATCCCCTTCTCGGTTCAAGGCACGGTGAACAACACCGTCATCGACGGTGGCCGGACGATCGGTTGGGAGGTCGCCGAGCAGTTGGGGATGATGGGCGTCGAAGGAGTCGTTCGATTGTTCGTGCAGGTTGGCGGCGGCGCGCTCGCCTCGGCGGCGTATCAGGGGCTCGCGGACGGGGTGCGCGAGCAGTGGCTGGCCGGCGACGTGGTCCTGCACACCGTCCAGACCGAGGCATGCGCCCCTCTCGTCAGGGCCTGGGACAATCTGACGGTCGAGTTGGCAGAGTGGAATGAGTTGGTTCTCCCGTCGGGCCGTCCGGCCCGGGCCCGCTCGATCTCGGCTCTCGACCCGACGATGATCGACACGGCCATGGAGGAGGCCCTCGACCACCAGGACCGGTTCATGTGGCCCTGGGAGACGGTGGGGCACTCGATCGCCTCGGGAATCCTGGACGATGTCACCTACGACTGGGCGACGGTGGTGGAGCCGATGCTGCGTACCGTGGGCTGGCCCGTGGTTGCC
>JAOUGY010000245.1 GCA_029865445.1 Acidimicrobiia bacterium
AGGATGCTCGATCCGACCCAGCCCGGTGATCAGCGCCATGGCGTCGAAGAAATCACCGGGATCCTCGGCATCACCGCCGACGACGAATGCCCGGGTGATCCCGGCGCCGGCGAGTCGGCGGACGTTCTCCTCCAGCTCGGCCTGCGTCTTCGTCAGCCGTGCCGACAGGTGAGGGATGACCCGATAGCCGCGATCGGCGAGTTGCTCGGAGAGTTCGACGGTCGCCTCCATGCCCTTGGCGGGGGAGGCCGTCACCGACACGATTGCGCCTGGTGGCAGGTCGAGGGCCTTCTCGAAGGCATTCTTCATCGGGATGATCTCGAAGACCGCCCCATCGAGGAGGACGTCGGATCCAGAGATGTTCATGGGTTGTCTCCTCAGGTGTTCGAGTCCGGGAACGCAGCCTTGCGGGCGGCAATCCATTCGGTGAGCGCTTCGTCGATGGACGGGTCGAGCGGGGGCGGCTCGTACTCGGCGAGGAGTTGTTTCCACTTGGCGGTTGCCCGGGCCGTGGCATCGAGTGAACCCTCCGCCTCCCATTGCTCGAAGCTGTTGTTGTCGGACATGGACGAACGCCAGAACGCCGTCTCGAAGTTGGCGAGCGTGTGGGCGGTGCCGAGGTAATGCTGGCCCGGCCCCGTCTCGAGCATCGATTCGAGAGCGAGCCCGTTGTCGGTCAGGTCGACGCCTGCGACGTACTGGCCTGCCATGGACGCCTGGTCGGCGTCGAGGATGAACTTCTCGTAGCCCATGGCCAGGCCGCCTTCCAGCCAACCGGCCGTGTGCAGATTGAAGTTCACTCCGGCCTGCATGGTGGCCATGAAGCTGATCGCGCTCTCGTAGGCGGCCTGATAGTCGGGGATCTTCGACGCCGTGAAGTTCCCGCCCGACCGGAATGGGACGCCCAGCCGGCGGGCGAGAGCGGCCACCACGAACAGAACCATCTGAGGTTCGGGAGTGCCGAAGGTCGGGGCGCCCGATTGCATCGACATCGACGACGCAAACGACCCGAAGATCACCGGGGCCCCCGGCCGGACGATCTGGCAGAAGGCCATCCCGGCCATGGCTTCCGCGAGCGTCTGGGTCGCCGCCGCAGCCACCGTCACCGGAGCCATCGCCCCGGCCAGGATGAAGGGCGTGACGAGGACCGCCTGGTTGTTCTCGGCGTATACCTTCGCCGACCCCAGCATTGCGTGGTCCCACGACATGGGTGAGTTGGAGTTGGCGAGGCCGAGAACCACGGTGTTGTCGGCGACAAAATCCTCGCCGAAGGCGATCTTGCACAGCTCCACCGTGTCCTGGGCGCGATCGGGGTGGGTCACGGATCCCATGAACGCCTTGTCGGTGTACTTGAGATGGCTGTACACCATGTCGAGATGGCGTTTGTTGACGGGTAGATCCACCGGTTCGCACACGGTGCCGCCGCCGTGATGGATGGACGGCGTCATGTAGGTGAGCTTCACGAAGTTTCGAAAGTCCTCGATCGTGGCGTATCGGCGACCATTCTCCATGTCGTGAACGAATGGTGACCCGTAGGCGGGGACCAGCACCATGTGCGGATCGCCGATCACCACGCTCTTCGTCGGATTCCGGGCGTGCTGGGTGAACTGGGCAGGAGCGCTCCGGGTGATCAGCTCGCGGCACAAGCCCTTGGGGAACCGGACCCTCGTCCCGTCGACGTCTGCCCCGGCATCCCGGTAGATGTCGATGGCCTCCGGATAGTTGACGATCTCGATCCCCACCTGTTCGAGCAAGACCTCGGCATTGTGCTCGATGATTTCCAGTCCCTCGGCCGAGACGATCTCCACGGGAGCGAGTCGTCGCGTGAGGTATGGCACGGCCTCCATGGCGCGCGCAGTGCGGGCCGCCTGGCGGCTGGTTCGTCCACGGCGTCCTGAGTCGGTCATGCGGGTTCCTTTCTCGATCGCCGACGGACGCGCTCCGATTGGCGGGGCTCCGGGAGGTCGACGGTGGCTGCGAGGTGCGGGTAGGGGTGGGTGGAGTTGGGGAATCCCATGGCCGCGACGAACTCGTCCTGGAACGAGGCCTCGGTGGCAGTTTCGATCTTCTCGATGGTCTCGGCGACGGTCTCGATCTCGTCCCGGGCCGCCCCCGACAGGAGGGCCATCATCGCACCGAGCCCGGCGGCGTTGCCGGCTGCCGTCACTCGGTCGAGTCTGCAGTCGGGAATCATCCCCAACACCGCGGCGTGGACCGGATCGATGTGACTGCCGAAGGCGCCCGCCAGTCGAATCTCGTCGACATCGGTCACTCCGAGATGGGTCATGAGCAGCCGGCAACCGGCCTGAAGCGCCGCCTTGGCGAGTTGAATGGCCCGCACGTCGGTCTGAGTCACTCGGATCGGCGGGTCATCGGTGAGGATGTAGGAGGAGGTCCGTCCGGCGGCTTCGATCCGCGGGTGGTCCCGATCGGCAATCACACCGTCAGTGGTGAGGATCCCCGCCAGATACATCTCGGCCACGACTTCGATGATCCCGGACCCGCAGATGCCCGTGATCGACAATTTCGAAATCGACTGGGCGAACCCGGGTTCATCGGACCACAATTCGGAACCGATGACCTTGAACCGGGGTTCTAGCGTGTTCCGATCGATGCGGACGCGTTCGATGGCTCCTGGCGCCGCCCTCTGCCCGCCCGAGATCTCTGCGCCTTCGAAGGCGGGTCCGGTGGGGGAGGAGGCGGCGAGCAGCCGGTGTCGATTCCCGAGAACGATCTCGGCGTTCGTGCCCACGTCGACGAGCAGCTGCACGGCGTCACTTCGGTGTGGTCCTTCGGCGAGGATCGCACCGGCGGCGTCGGCTCCCACGTGGCCTGCGATGCAGGGGAGGAGGTACACGCGGGCGGCGTCCTTCAGATCCAGGTCGAGATCCCTGGCCCGCCTCGACACCGGCCCGGTGGTGGCGAGCGCAAAGGGCGCCGTCCCCAGTTCGCGGGGATCGATGCCCAGGACGAGGTGATGCATGATCGGGTTCCCGACCAGCGTCACCTCCAAGATCGTGTCTCGGCTCACGTCCGCGGCTTCGCAGAGATCGCCGATCATGATGTCGAGCGCCCGGCGGATCTCAGACGTGAGGCGGTCGGCTCCGCCCTCGTTCATCATCACGTAGGACACGCGCGACATCACGTCCTCGCCGAAAGCGATCTGTGGGTTCATGGCGCCTTCCGAGGCGAGAACGGCGCCGGAAGTCAGCTCGCACAGGTGTCCGGCGACGGTCGTCGACCCCACGTCGAAAGCCACTCCGTAGACCGCATCCCGGAAACCGGGCCAGACGGCGACGAGCTCCGTTCCTCCCCGGACGGCAGCGGTGACCTTCCAAGCCGACTTTCGCAGGGCGGCCTGGAGCTCGGGGAGCACGCCCGGGTCGGCCGACAGCCCAGTGAGGCCCCACTCCGACTCGAGCGCGGACAGGAGTCGTTCCAGATCGCCGGTGGGACTCGACAAGTCTGGTTCGGCAACCTCCACGAAATGGAGGCGGACCACCGGATCGACGGGAAGGGTGCGGACGCCGGCGTCCTTGCGGACAACCTGACGGTGGACCTGGCTCTCCGCCGGGACATCGATGACCACGTCGGCGAGCACAGACGCCGCGCAGCCGAGACGTCGCCCCTCACCGAGAGGTCGCTTCCCCCGGTAGTCGGTCTCAGTGGAGCCGGGTTGACTGAGGCGGGCAGGATCCGCCGGTATGTCCGGGTTGGCTCCGACGGCAACCTGGCACCGGCCGCAGATGCCTCGGCCACCGCAGACCGAGTCGAGGTCGACGCCGAGCGTGCGGGCCGCGTCGAGGACCGTGGTGCCCTCGGCAAACCGCCCGCGGCGGCCCGAGGGCGTGAAGACGACGTCGAAATCGGTCACGGGGCCGCCGCGGGGCCACACATCACGCCGAACCGCCCCGCCGCCGGTTCTCGCGGCGGCGCCCGGACTCGGCGACCGGCGCCCGATAGGTCTTGATCCACGCCGCGCAGTCCCGGTCGTGTCCGAGCAGGACATCCGCGGCCATGATCGATTGGCGGATCTCGGTTTCGAGCGGGTTCGTGATCGCCGAGGTCATCCCCGCCGCCATGGCCATCGACAGGAATGCACCGTTGATCCCGGCGCGGTTGGGGAGCCCGAAGCTGATGTTCGATGCGCCGCACGTAGTGTTCACGCCGAGTTCGTCACGGAGTCGCCGCACGAGAGCGAAGACTTGTTTGCCGGCGGATCGCATCGCTCCGATCGGCATCACGAGCGGGTCCACAACTACGTCGGCAGCGGGAATCCCGTGGTCCTGAGCCCGATTGACGATCTTCCGGGCCACCTCGAAGCGCACGTCGGGGTCCTCCGAGATCCCGGTCTCGTCGTTGGTGATGGCAACCACCGCCGCACCGTGTCTGGCGACGAGGGGGAGCACCGACTCCAAGCGGTCTTCTTCGCCGGTCACCGAGTTCACGAGGGCCTTGCCTTCGTAGACGGCGAGTCCGGCCTCCAGCGCGGCAACGATCGAGGAATCGATGGCGAGGGGCACCTCGACCAGGTTCTGGACGAGTTTGATCGTCTGGGCGAGGATCGCCGGCTCGTCGGCGAGAGGGATCCCGGCATTGACGTCGAGCATCTGGGCGCCGGCTGCCACCTGGGCGAGGGCGTCGGATTCGACCCGGCTGAAGTCCCCAGCCTTCATCTCTTCGGCCAAGAGTTTGCGGCCGGTCGGGTTGATGCGTTCACCGATGGTGACGAACGGACGGTCGAAGCCGATCACCACCTCACGGGTGGCAGAGCTGAGCACGGTATCGGACATGTTGTGGCTCCTCGTGTCAGGGTTTGAGCCCGCCGTTGTCCCAGAGGGCACTCAGCAGGTCCTGGGTGAAGATGGCTTCGAGACGCGCCGCCTCGGCCGCGACTTCGGCTTCGAGATCGGGGCCGCAGGGTCGGGACTCCCTCCGCCATTCGGTGAGGTAGTCATCGGTACCGAAGAGTCCGGCGGCCATGGCTGCCCGGTCGATGGCCACCTGAAATCGGGCCGAGAGTTCCCGGCGCGCGGTGTCGCGGCCGAGTTTGGCCGTCACCTGGGCGGGAATCTCACGCCAGGAGATGACGGTGAGGATCGGGGTGGCGGATGAGCGACTCATGCGACGCGGCGGGTGATCGAGACGATCGTGGACTCGAGATCGCCGAAGCCCACGTGGTGGTGCTCGAATGCGAGGCCCAGCCGTTCGGCGGCCTCCCTCCCGGCCTCCACGAGCGCCGGATCGACCGTCTGGCTCACGTAGGCGAGTTTGCGGTAGTTCCCGAAGTAGAGCGGCAAGAGTTCGGGATGGCGATCGATACCGAGTCCCCGCCACACCAGCCTGTCGAAATGCCGGGCGAGATAGTCGGTGAGGTAGAAGGTGCCGATCTCCTCGGCACGGAGCGCCCGGTAGGTGTCGAGGGCGAAGAACTCGTAACAGTGGTCTCCGGGGAGACGCTCGGCGCCGTGACGTTCGAGCACGGTGTCGAGTCGGCCACCGGTGCCGCAGTCACCATATGCCACGAACATCGTGCCGTACGACCCCGCGGCCTTGGTCAGCCGTTCCGCCACGAGGTCGGGGATCTGCTCGGGCCGGTTGTGGAGTTTGGCGGGCAAGTACTCGATCGTGATGGCGTCGATCTGGTTGAGCGCCACGATCGAGGTCAGTTCGCGAGCGAGGGCGCCGCATGCAAGGACGTACACGGACCCGTCGGCTGTACTGATGGTCGACGGTTCGGCGCCGGCCATCGGTCAATCTTCTCCGGAAGCCAAACGACGGGCGAGTACGAGGGCTTCGGCGGTTTCGGCTGCGATGGCCGCGTCGCGGCAATAGGCGTCCGCTCC
>JAOUGY010000247.1 GCA_029865445.1 Acidimicrobiia bacterium
GGCGTTCCACGTCGAGATCCCGAAAGGCTACATCTACTTCGCCATGGCGTTCTCGGTGTTGGTCGAGATGCTCAACATCAGGATGCGGAAGAGCAAGCCCGTGGAACTCCACGGCCCCCACCTCGAGAATGCGGCCGTCGCCGACTGAGACCCACGCGATCGTCGGCCGGCCGATCAGGACGACACTGTCTCCGAGGCGAGTCGTCTGGCCGCCCCCACCCAGTCATCTCGCTCGATTCGGGATTGGAAGGACCCCAGCGCCTTCCGCAGCTCCCCGATGCGCGACTCGTCGAGCGATGCGAGTTGATCGAACGTCGTGATCCCGTGATCGTGGAGTATGCCTGCGATCTTTGGCCCGATGCCTTTGATCTCGGTCAGGTCATCGACCTTTCGCAGGTCGACCACGAATTCGGGTTCGACCGGCTCGCCCTCGACGCGGAACGCCGGCGGCGCCCCGATAGGCTCGGTTTCGGCCGGTTGATCCGGCGGCCGAGCCGCCCGGTCGACACGTGCCTCTTCCGTGACGTCGACGGCGGCCTCCACGACCTCCTCGCCGGCGGAGCCCAGGGCGTCGGCGTCTTCTCGAGCGCGGCGCCGATCGGGCAGATCCGAGGGTTCCTTGAGCACCCCCTCTTCCACGATGTCGGCAGGGAGAATCGACATGAAGGCGGCTTCGTCCTCGGACTCGACAGCGACCTCCTCGGACTCGGCGCCGAGCACGTCGATCAGTGAGGCCAATCGGGCGGCGCCGGCGATCTCCCCTTCCGACGGCGCCACAGGAGCCGGTGCCTTCTCCAGACCCGCGTTGCGCACCGCGAGTCGGGCCTCCAGTTGCGCGAGTTGCATGTGCAGCGTGCGGATCCGGGTTGAGCATCCAGCGTGAAGATCTCGTAGCGCACGCAGTTCCGTCTCCGGGTCCTCGGCCGATGGACTGCTGTAGCGAGTAGTCAGATACCAACCCAGACCGACCCCACACCCGAGCGCGAAGAGGACCAGGAGGGCCGTGGTCACGCCCGCCCCCCAGCCGTTTCAATTCGCAAGCGGTCGTCCATCGCTCACCTGCCCATCGGCCGTGCCTGGATTCACCCGGGTTCGGGCGCGGAGATGCGCTTCCCGAACCTTCGGCATTTCAGCCTAGTGGCGCCCTGGTTGGAACGTGGGTTGCCGCCCGGGGTACCCTCAATCGATGCCCACATCCGCCATCGTCACCGCCATCTGCTTTGGGCTCCTCCTCGGCTGGGCCATGGGGCGAGAACCCGAAAACCGTGCGGCGGCCACCCTCGCTTCGGTGGTCGCATTGGCGATCGGGATCGTGGCGTGGCTCGCGCAGGGATTGACCGTCGCCGCCGGGTCCCTGGCATTTGGCGGCGCCGCCGCCACCATCGCCATGTCCGGCCGCTGGATCAGGTCTCGGTGACCACCGAACCGGTCTCGAGGCGATCGATGCTGAGAGCCCTCGGTGCCGTGACCGCCGTCGCAGCCACCGCCGGAATCTCCCTCATACGCAGACCGGCACCCGCCCCGGTGGCGACGACCCTCCAGGTCAACCAACCGTCGACGACCGCTGCCACCGTCCCGACGACTGTCACAGTCGCGTCCTCCCCCCCAACCACGGCTCCATCCACCACCGTGGTCCCCGCTGTGCGGCTCGACGTGATCTGCCGAGCGGCCTGGGGGGCGCGGGAGCCCTCACCGGGGATGCAGTCACACACGATCGATCGAATGACCCTCCACCACACCGCCGTTCGGCTCGACGACAATCGAGAGAGCCCGAACCGAATCCGGGGGCATCAGTCGTTTCACCAGAGCGAAGGATTCTCGGACCTGGCGTATCACTTCCTCGTCGACCGCTCCGGCAACGTGTTCGAAGGCAGACCGTGGCAGTACGCAGGAGAGACGTTCACCGAATACGATCCGGACGGTCACTTCTTGGTGTGCTGTGAAGGCGACTACGGGAGCCAGAAACCAGGCGCCCAGCAACTGAAGTCCGTGTCGAGCCTGTTCGCATGGGCAGCCCGCGAGTTCGGCATAGATCCATCCGAGATCGGAGGCCACCGGGACTACGCCGCCACGTCATGCCCGGGCGATCACCTGTACGAACGGCTCTCGGAGATCCGGTCCGAAGCCGCGCTCCTGGCTCGAACCGGCATCGAACTCGCCTCGCTGTGCGGAGATCAGGGAACCACGGTGGTGTCCGCCATCGAATCCGGCGAAGCGTGACGTCGTCGCCGCAGCAGCACCACGGCGGCGCCGACCGCGGCCAGAGCCACGAACGCCACGATCACCGGAAGCCGTGACGGATGGAGTACGGCTTCGACCTCGAACTCGGAGCCCGCGAACGAGGTTTCGTCGTAGGTCCAGGTGACGCTGCGGCCATCGTCGGAGACGACTCCATTGCTCGCCCGAACCCGACCCGGGAAACTCATGGTGAGTTTCCCATCGAGGTCTATGAGGTCGAGCGCCTCGCCGACCAGGTCGTTGTCGACCGGCCCTTCATCTGGAACCTGAAGTCGGAGGCGAACCACCCCGTCGTCCTCCGATACCTCGAACTCGCGGTTGCCCAGCGCAGTCTTCAGAAGCGACTCCAGCTCGGCGAGGTCGGCAAACGACCGGGAGGCCGTGACCCCTTCGAAGTCTCCGTCTTGTTCCGCCGTGGAGACGCTCCAACCGTTCTCGGCGAGACCGGGAATCACCTGACTCATGGGATCGGCGTCACCGGCGAAGGCAGCCAGCGCACCCCGCGCCTCGCCGTCGCCGAGGATGTCGAGTTCGACCACACCGGCCCCTGTCTCGTCGACCGTCACATCGATGACGGTTCGAATGCCGCATGCCGAGAGCAGCGTGACACCGAGTGCCACCAGGAAGAGTCTGCGCATCCTCTCATGATGCCCGTTCGCCGGGGCTACCAATGCGACCCGTCACTCGAGGAACGCGGCCACCGACGTCGTGTTCGTTCCGTCACGCAGGGCTGGAGCACGTTTCCCGTATCGCCGCCGTCCCGGACGGCGCAGCCCAACGGCTTCAGGACGCTGAGCCGGGCCGGAGGCCGCCTCTCGACTGACCTCCCTTCAGCGTACGCCGAGGTGGTGGAAGGCGATGGCCGCCGCGTGAGCGACGTTCAGCGAGTCGACCCCCTCCCTCATGGGAATGGTGACCTCGACATCTGCGATGGACCGGGCGGATTGACTCAGACCCGGTCCCTCGGCGCCCAGAAGCACCGCCCACCGACCGGATTCGAGATCGGTGACCGGGCGTGCAGCCCGCGAGACCGTCATCGCGGCGATCGAACAGCCGTCCAGAGATGCGATGTCGTCGGGCCACGATCGGGCCCGGGCCATCGGAACCGAGAATACGGCGCCCATCGAAACCCGCACCGAACGGCGATACCACGGGTCGGCACAGGTCGGGTCCAGCACCACCGCATCCACCCCCAGGGCGTCCGCCGACCGCAGAATCGCACCCAGGTTCTCGTGGTCTCCGATTCCTTCGAGGACGCAGACCAGCCGGGCACCGGAAACCACCTCGGCGACACCCGCCGGCGGTGGCCTCTCGCCGATGGCCAGCGCACCCCTGTGAAAGGGAAACCCCACGATGCCCTCCATCACCGGCTGATCGGCCACGTACACCGGAGCAGTGCAACGCCCCAACCGGCCCTCGAGCCTCTCGTAGCGTTGGCGGGTCAGCATGAGACTCCGGATCTGGAGGTCCGAAGCGAGCAGGCGTTCGATCACGAACACGCCTTCGGCGACGAACACGCCCTGTTCCGATTCGAGCGCCGTCCGGTACTCGGGGTCAGACAGACGCCGGTAGTCCCCCAGCCGGTCGTCATCGACCTCGTCGATCTCGATCATCATCCGCGCCTCGCCATTCGGAGGGAGCGTACCCCGGCCTGCAAGCCGCACCGATGAGCGATAATCGGGATGTCCGGCCGCCATCGACCGGGAAACGATGAAGGCCGAACACCCGACTCCCACCTCCGTCAACCTCGTCCCCCTGGCACTGATCGGTGTCTACGTGATCTGGGGTTCCACCTATCTCGCCCTCAGGTTCATGGTCGAGGACATTCCCCCGCTCCTCGGAAACTCGGTACGGCTGGCGATCGCAGGAAGCATCCTGTTCGTGGTCGCTCGACGGCACAGCGAGACGAGACTCACCCCGACCCAGCTCAGAAACGGCTGGATCGTCGGCACGCTGTTGTTCGTGGGAGGCGTAGGGCAGGTCACCATCGCCGAGTCGCTCGGTGTGAGCAGTGCGATCGCCGCAACTGCGATCGCCGTCACACCGGTGTGGGCAACGCTCGTGGGAGGAGTGTTCGGAAGCTGGCCGAAGGGGCGTGAATGGACTGGCCTCCTGCTCGGCTTCTTGGGGGTCGCCGCCCTCTCCACCGAGGGCGACTTCAGAGCAGCACCGCTCGGTCTGGTATTGGTCCTGGCCGCACCGGTGTGCTGGTCGGTGGGATCGGTGTGGTCGAATCACATGGAACTGCCGGCAGGCTCGATGAGGACCGCGGTGTTCATGTTGGGCGGGAGCATTTCATTGGTGGTCGCCGGGCTGCTCCGGGGAGAAGAGATCCCAACCGAAGTCGGCGCGTCGAGCCTCTGGGCACTCGCCTACCTCGCCCTCCCCGGGTCCCTGCTCGCCTTCAGCGCCTACGCCTACCTGCTGCGGACGGTGAGACCGGGTCTCGCGATGAGCTACGCATATGTCAACCCAATGGTGGCCGTGCTGCTCGGCGTCGTGCTCGGAGGCGAACGACTGGGACCGGGGGTTTGGACGGGTCTGCCGATCATCGTGACTGCGGTGATCCTGATCGTCGGTGCCAACCGCTGACAACGAGAAGAAGGGCCGGACGAACCGGCCCCTCTCCTCGTCTCTCCCTCGGGGTGGACCGTCAGGCGTTGGCGATGGCCTGCTTCAAGGCCCGCTTCACCATCACCTTCGCCAGGTGTGACTTGTACTCGACCGACCCGTAGAGGTCTTCGAGGACGGTGACGCCTTCGACTGCGCGCTCGGCCGCCGCCTCGATTGCGGCATCCGAACCGTCGGTACCGGCGATGGCCTCCATGACGCCATGAGCAAGCGTCGGTTTGGTACCAACCCCGGTCAAGGCGACACGCGCCTCGCTGACCGAACCGTTCTTCGAGACCCACGCCGACACGCCTGCGACCGCATAATCCGTGTGACCACCTCGCCGGCCCAGCTTGTCGTAGGAACTCCCGCCGCCCCGCTTGGGGATGCGAATCTCGGTGAGGATCTCATTCGGCTCGAGGGCCGACGTGAGCACATCGACGAAGAAGTCCTCGGCGGCGATCTCCCGAGTGCCACTCGGCCCTTGCGCGACCATGACGCCCCCCAATGCCAGCACAGCCGACGGCTGATCCGCCGCTATGTCGGCGTGGGCGACCGCCCCGCACGTCGTACCCCGGTTCCGAACCTGTACGTCTCCCGTCCAAGACGCCGATGTCGTCAGCGCCGTCGGCAGCCCGGAGGCAGCGGTCTGGGCATGGGTCACGAGCGCGCCGATCGACCAGTGATCTCCGTTGTCCGAGATCTGATCGAGACCGCCGATCCGGCCGATGTCTACCACCAACTCCGGCGAGAAGAGCCGCAGTTTCATGAGCGGAATCAGCGACATTCCTCCCGACATGACCTTGGCCATGTCGGCGTTTCCAAGTTCACGCACCGCATCCTCGATCGAGGACGGTGCTACATACTCGAATTGCCTCGGATACACCTTCCGCTACCTCGAAGCCCCGGTGTCAGGACCGGAAGCGCCGAGGTGGCTTCGCTCTCCTGCACTCGTCAGCGCTCGCGCCACGAACACCGGAAGCATCTGGCGT
>JAOUGY010000248.1 GCA_029865445.1 Acidimicrobiia bacterium
TGCGCTACGTCCGGCGAGACCTCCCCCTCCTGGGATGAGCAAGCTTCGCAGACCCATCGACACATCCAAACCGTTCACTAGGTTGCCACTCGGATCGTCCCACCAAAGAACCATGCTGTGTGAAGACGGAACTTGGGTCTTGAGATCACGGGCGATTCGGCCGAAATCGTAGACAGCACAAGGGAATCCGCCTGTTGTCTGATCGGGTCATCTTGGCTCGTTTTGGGTTGTCTGACGGACACTCTGACGGACACCGCACAACTGGGCGACACGCTCGACATACCCTCGTGGATTGACCTGGCCGATGCGTGCGAAACGTCCATGGGCACAGTCAACTCCCCTGCCGCATCGGATCACCCGTCGGGCCCCGACCGAAGATCCTGATCGCAGAGTAGGCTCGCCTGCATCCGCTCCCCGAGACGGAACTCACTCACGCGTTCGGGGACAACCGCAGATCAGCCAGTATTGCCCAACTGCCTCGATCCCGGGGCGACGCTCTGCGGATGCAAAGGAGGCCCTTCGCTCTACGTATTTGTGTCGATGATCCGGTCGCTGCGAGTCCCCAGAGTCCGCTCTCCACGGCCCAGGATGCGGCGCCGACCCACCCATTGCCGGATCCGGCCGGTCCGGTCTCTGGCTGTGTGGTACGTACGAGTCACCGTCAGCCCGCTGGGCGGAAGCTCCACTTCATCGATCGCGAACGGACTGTCTGGTGTCAGGATCAGCCCGCGTAACCTTCGAACGCCCTCAGGCAGCAAATCCCACTCACGCAGCCGGCCGCGGCGTAGCTCCACCTGTGGGCTCGTCTCGTCCGGACGCATCGGGACGAGAGGCACCCAGTGCGGTGGGGGCATGGTCCCGTTCAACCGGTAGCTCCAGGCACCTTCAGATGTTGTTTCCTCGAGCGGCACGACTTCGGCGGCAACCGCTCGCCACTCATCCATGCGCTGCGCATATGTGCCATCGTTGCGTTCGTACGTCACTTCCCCTGCCCAACCAAGGTTGGACTGCTCGTCGCGCACAAACTCCACCCTTTCGACGGCCGTGCTCTCTGTTGCGCCAAACGTGGTGTTGATGAGAGCCAGCCATGGCACTCCTCTGGTGTCTGCGGATGGATCGCCGGTCAGTTCCATGAACCGCCACGGTCGCCGGCCCGTGTCTGCGTCCACTGCGGCCGCTGCGGGAATCCGGTGAACATCGCCGAACGAGTCGATGACCTCGAGTGAAGTGATCCGCTGCAGATGCCCCGTGCGGCCGCCCACAGGGAGCATCCAGTAGTCGTTGGAGTAGACGGTGGCGAACTCGGCGACGACCATGCGCGTGATCTCGGAGGGACCGCTGTTGATCCCGGCGAAATGAACTTCTCCCGGTTCGAAGGTCCACCATCTTGGCGCTGCCATTCCGCCGAAGCTCACAGGAGTCGGGTGGAGAACATGGGATTGGACTTCGGCCTGTGACGTGGGGAGTTCGGTCAGGCGCCGTTTCGAGAGATCGAAGGCGTGCCAGTCGAGCCTTCCGCCGGCGTGATCGTCGGCCGTCAGGATGATGGCCGACTGTTTGTCCGGTTTGGCCGCCAGAGCAAATCGGTATGCCTGACGATCCTCACGCCACATCGGTGAAGAGTCCGACGCCTCCGTCTCGGGCTCATCGAGTCGTTGTGCGTACCACTCCGCCCAGGCCGTGACGGCAACCTGCATCGATGCCCGCTCAGACTCCGGAATCCCAGCAAGCAAGTGCAAGCCAGACCTCTTCCGGTATGCGGCCGCCCCGTCGGGGGCCCTGGTCGCCAACACCGACTTTGTCGCATTCAGACCTGGAAGCGCCGAGAGCGAGTGCGTGCGGGCTATGAGGTTCCCCGTTTTCCGGCTGACGCCGTGACTTCTGAGGAAACGGAGAAGCTGGACTCCCGCCTCGGCCGAAAACGCAAAGGCCGCCGGCCCTGTCGTGATCGATTCCCGTTCCACGTACACCTCGATCGGACCGTCGAGGTCGGTGATTGGCCTGGCACCCTGAACGGTGACTTCAGCTGGATCCTCGAAAAAGTGATCCATAGCGACACGTTCGACCGCGTACCTGGCCCTGACGGGCCGACCGGCGTCTTCGCCCCGGAACTCCCCCACCTGCCATTGGCGGGCCAGCATCCACAAAGCATCAGCCACGGGAGCCTGCAAACCCGGTTCGAGTATCGGTGATCGATTGGAGCCCTCGAGCCGGAACCACCCGCCGTTCACGTTGTCACCTCGGCCACAGGAAAGCGGATCGGTTCTGCTAGTGCCGTCATCGGTATGTACTGGCCGAGCCGCGCGTCTTCGTCGTCAACCTGGATGTCGTCGGGGCCGACCGCCCGCTCGTGGGCCGCGATCAGGGTCGCCTGGACGGTGGCCGTTAGACCGCGAACCGTGTATCCGTCTTTGCCCTCCACCGGGGTCGCCAGCAGGATCGCCTGCGGGGCTTCGGCGCCGGGAGTGTCAAAGTGAAACACAACCCCTGTGTCGACTTCGTCTCTCGCTATCAGCTCGACCCAATCGTCGATCACGAGACCCGCCAACATCGTCGAGTCTCCGGCGAGTGCGTATCCGGGATCGGCGGCGAGCACCAGATGGAGTGTGTCCTCGGCCGGCACCGAGTCGACCACCCACGACTCCGGGTGCGAGGCTGCGAGTTGGGCGACCCGGAAACGCAGGGCCTGATCGGAAACTAGCTCTGCAAGCGACATCGTGTCGTCGAGTTCCGCGAGCCTTGGTCGAGTTCGGCGCATCCGCTGTATCCAACCTGGAATCGTGGCGTCCGCATCGGGTATCAGCTGCGCCCCGAGGTCGGTCGCGACCTGCAGAGTTTGAGGTAGGGGCGTCGGTTTCGGCAAAGGCAGGCGAATGCCCATCGCAACCCGGATGATTCGTTCGCCTCCCCAACCGTCCGAGTCGTCGATACGCTTCAGGCGGCCCGCTGCCTCGGCCAAGGCTGCGCCGGCGACTCGATTCCACGCCTCTGGAGTACCTTCGAGCGGGGGCAGCGCAGCGTCGATCCTGAGGATTTGTGCCTCCACAAGAGCTTCGGTCACTCCCTCACCCGACTCGACCGCTGCCAACAGCTGCTCGGTCCCGAGCCGGAGCCGGGCGACGAGGGCGTCGGCCAGCGGCATGAAGGTGTCCGCTCCGGTAGATTCGCCGGAGGGGGCGATCGACAGATCGACCGCGTCGACTTGACGGGAAGACGACAGCAACCTCCGCAGGCTCGCAGCGAGAGCGGCGAACTCCCCCATGCTCACTGCGTCCGGCGCGCCACCGTCGTCGCCGAGGTCGACCTCGATTCCAGAGCTGTCGCTCAGGCCGAGGCGCCGGCCGGCGGCCAGGCGGACCCGATTGGCGAGCGTGCTGGTGTCGCCGTCGCCCCCGACTGCAGCCACCGCGGAGAGCCCGCCGAGGCCGAGATCTGCAGCTGAAACGGCGACCTCCTGTCCTCCGGTCCGCGCCGTGGCAAAGGTCGAGGTCGGGTCCGGCAAGAGCCGAGCGGCGAGTGACTGCAACCCCGGCGCAAGCGTGGCAAGGAGATCGGAACTGCTCGCCACGTCCGACGCGGCAGCGACCTCCACGCTATGAAGGAGCATCACCCTGTGAGTCACGCCTCTGGTGCGGCGCGGCATGGTGGCGATTTCCATCTCGGGAGGCGGCACGTCGCCTGAAGCGATTGCCTCGAACGTCGCTCCGGCCCTCTCCAGGTTGCCCTGGACGAGCTGGTAGACGGACTCGGCCGTCGTCAAGTCGATAACCGAGTCAACCATGGCGTCGAGGCTGGCGAGTGCCGCCGTGATCTCGGTGAGAGGGCCGATGGCGACGTCCAGAGCGTTGCCGGCAGCGCCACCGTCCCAGATGCCCATAAGGAGCAGTCCGTCGACCGGCGATACCGGTGCCTTGTGTGAGCCGGTCGCTTCGAGAACCGCCCGGCGACACGGTTGGATCCACTCATCGAGACGGGCGTCGTGGAGATACCGTTCGAAGTTGTGGCCCATCAATTCGCCGAGCGCCACGCCTCCCCTGATGCCTGCGAGCATTTCGATCGATTGCCGGACACGTTGTGACGACAGGTCCACCGCCAGCGCGGACGTCGCCGCCTCGTCCCCGTGCGTCCTCCATGCCGAACGCAACACGGCCGCGGCGGTTGCGTGGTTCAACGACGGAGCTTGGATGAATCCCTCCGTCTCGGACTCAGGGCCGGCCTCCAGGTCCTCCACCCAGCCGTAACCACCGATATGGGTCCCGGTTGTTCTCGTGCGCCGCATCTGATCCAAGGTGTCCACTGCGATGGCTGTACGCCACGCGTCCACCCTGTAGGAAACCACACCGAGGCTCTGCCGAAGCAGCAGTCCCAGCTCCTCCGGGTCCCGGTCCGCTAGGGCATCGAGGGCCGACCCAAGACCGGCGTTGCCTCCCCTGGCCCGCTTTCGGTTCACGGCTTGGCGGGCGATCTGAGCCAGCAGTGGTTCTGTCGTCTCTTCGTCGAATCCCGGAGTTGTTGCAAGCCCCAGTGTGCTGCTCGAACGAGCCTCGTCGGCCAGTGCGGCCAGGTAGGAGACGCTGTCGGTGGGGCTAGCGGCGTCGGTCTCCTGGACCAGCGGCCACTGTTCGGACCAGGTGGTGGCGTCAGCCTCGTAGATGCCGTAGGAGAGGGCGGGGTCGTTGATTTGACCGAATACCCCGTTGACCTCGGCCAGGCCTCTGATCGGCGATATTCGACTCTCGTGGTCGTCGATGATCTCGATCATCGCGTCGCAAACTGCAACACCGTTATCGAGGTCGATCTCCGGGTGGGTGCCCTCGTCCCTGGCGTCGGTGAATAGGTGACGGAGCAACTCGACGGCGGAGCGATGGGCTTGTGAGGTGGCGTAGTGGTCCTCCGGGTCGGTCAGGCCGGCGGAAGCTGCGACCCATTCGGGGATCCCGGCTACCAACTGCTGCAGTCTGGCAGCCAGCCCTTTGTAGTAGGTGATGAGACCCGCGCCTGGGCTGACGATGCCGAACATGAGAAGCAGCACATCGGCGAGACTTCCCACGCTCTGCCGGACGTTCAAGCCCCTGACGCTGAACGCCACCGGGTCGGGTTGGGATGACAGGATCTCGATGAGAACCGTGTCGGGATTCGTGCCGACCCTGGTGCCGGCGCCGTCCATGCGGGCCACGCCCGCGACCGCACCGCGCCATTGTCCCTCGACGTTGACGAGCAACGACAGCAGGGCGGTCCTCGGATCATCGGCCAACGTCATCAGGTCCACGCTGTGCACCGGAAGCACCCCATACGGCTGATCCCGCACCCGCAGCACGGGTAGCGGGCCACCACCCCGCACGTACTCGACGAAGAAGCTCTTCACCGCGGCGACGTCGATGTCGGGAAGTGCCGAAGTCCCGTCGTCGCCGACCATCAAGCGGACCAGGAACTCTTCGATCGTGCTCGGCCAGACCACTTCGTTCATCTGGCGCATGCCGGTGACCTGAGTCAAAGCGCCGTTGGCCGCCCCCGCCAACAACGACGTATCCGCCAGTCCCAGAGCCGCAGCGAGGCGGGTGCCGTCGCCGGGCGGCCACTTGGGAACGGTCGGGGGAATCTTCGGGTCGCCGCCCTTCGGATCTTTGGGATCCGAAGGGCCCTCCGGGATCACCGGCGGTGCGGTGGGGCGCCCCGGGACGACAAAGACCTGGCCGGTTGGTGTGGATAGAACATTCGTGGGGGTACCTTGCGGCACGATCCCCAACCCGCCCGTCCACATGTGGTGGCGGAACGTGTCGCTGATCTCCTCTGCGCCCGAGTCGGGATCGACTTCCTCGTTGATTCCCA
>JAOUGY010000249.1 GCA_029865445.1 Acidimicrobiia bacterium
GGTGGGCTTTCTCGTTGGTGCTGCGAGGCAAGGCCGGTTTGGTGTCGGCTATCGCCAAGCGTTCGGAGTGGAGGCGGCCCCGGCCGGACGCTCCAGTCTCACGGTGGTCGAAGTGGACGGTGCGTTCGAGGAATTGGCGGCCATCGGCGGCCCGGGGGCGGTCCGACGTCGGAACGAGGTCTTGAGAGCACTGATGGAGCGAGCGACGAGTGCCGAGCAGGTGTTCATTCGCGAGGTGTTGACCGGCGGCGTCCGGCATGGTGCGCTCGAGGGTGTGGTGGTCGACGCCGCAGCCAGGGTCGGTGACCAGGATGTCGAGGTCGTGCGCCGCGCAGCGATGCTCACCGGTGACCTTGGCGAGGCGTGCCGGCTCGCCGTGACGGGAGATCGGTCGGCGCTCGAATCGGCACGACTGGCCATTGGCAGAGGCGTACTTCCCATGCTCGCCTCGTCGGCGCCGGGGACCGACGAGGCGCTCGAGCAGATGGCGGAGGCTTCCGTCGAGTGGAAGCTCGATGGCGCCCGAATTCAGGTTCACCGTTGGGACGGTGGGGTGCGGATCTTCACTCGGAACCTCAACGACGTGACCGATCGGCTCTCCGGAGTCGTGAGGGCTGTGTCGAGCTTCCAAGCCGGGTCGTTCGTTCTCGACGGAGAGGCGATGGCGCTCGACGGCGACGGTGGCCCGCGGCCGTTTCAGGAGACCATGTCGGACTTCGGGTCCGAGGGCTCCGAATCCGGGCTGGTGCCGTTCTTCTTCGACCTCATCCACCTCGACGGCAAGGACCTGTTCGACTCCCCATTGCGTGACAGATTGGTGCTCCTCGATGAGTTGGTCCCGGGGACCCTTCGGGTACCGAGGGTCCACACCTCGGACCCCGAACAGGCGGCGGCGGTGTTGACCGAGGCCCGAGTTCACCGCCACGAAGGCGTGATGGTGAAGGACCTGTCGTCCCCCTACGAGGCGGGGCGGCGTGGCGCTTCATGGGTGAAGGTGAAGCCGGCCTACACCCTCGATCTGGTGGTGCTCGCCGTCGAATGGGGTCACGGCCGCAGAGCAGGGAAGTTGTCCAACATCCATCTCGGGGCACTCGACGCGGAATCCGGGGAATTCGTGATGCTGGGCAAGACGTTCAAGGGGATGACCGACGCCATGTTGGACTTTCAGACGAAACGATTCCTCGAACTAGAGGAACGCAGGACGAAGGGCACCGTATTCGTGCGCCCTGAACAGGTGGTCGAGATCGCCTTTGACGGCGTCCTGCCTTCACCCCGGTATCCGGCCGGCATGGCGTTGCGGTTCGCCCGGGTGAAGCGCTACCGCGACGACAAGTCCGCGCTGGAGGCGGACACGATCGACACCGTGCGCGCCATCTTCGAACGCCGGATGGTCTGACCTTCCTTTGACCCTGGCGGCCCCGGTCGGGTACCGGGATGCTGGGAAGAGGACAGCACCAGGGGGGCGGGCTCGTCTCCCGGGGCTCAACGAGGAGGTGATCACATGAACCCGCTCTTGGCTTCCCGGGTCGGTTTCGTCGACTGGGTCGATCTGGGCACACCCGACATCGCCGGCGCACTCCACTTCTATCGTGAGGTGCTCGGTTGGGGATATTCGCAGGTGGATGCACCCGTCGCGACCTACTACACCGCCACCACCGATGACGGCGCGGTGGCGGGCCTCAGGGAACTGGGTTCCGGTGTCGCCCCCGAAACCCCAGCGGCATGGATGATCTACGTACGTGTCGAGTCGGTTGACGACGCGGCAGCGCGAGCGGTGTTGTCTGGTGGCGCGGTCGTGGCTGGGCCGGTCGACGTCGGTAGTGGCGCGCGCAGCGCCGTCCTCGCTGATCCTGCGGACGCCGTTTTCTCGGTCATTTCGGGACAGGGCTTGCCGGAGATGGTCCGCGCGACCCCTGGTGCCGTGGTCGGCTGCGAGAACCTGACCCGGGATCTCAGCTCGTCTCTGCACTTCTACAGGGACATGTTCGGCTGGGTCGCCAAGACGAACCTCGACACCGGATATGTGACGTTCGAGCTCCACGGCGACGAGGTCGGCGGCCTCATGGCGATGCCCGGTGAGGTGCCCGCCGAGGCACCGTCCCACTGGCTTGTCTACTTCGCGACGTCGAACTGCCGGGAGACTTGTGACAGCGTCGTCGCCCTCGGGGGGAACGTGGGGATGCGCCCGCGGGTGTTCGAGGTCGCCGACCTCGCAGTCATGATGGCGGTGGCCGAGGATCCGTCTGGGGCCGTGTTCGGGCTCCTGCAGCATCCCGCCTGAGAACTGCGACCTGCTCGGCGCTCGAGGACGAGCCGGCTGGAGAAGGACGAGCCGCCGAGCGGATGGGGGAGATTCCTCCCTCGGAGGAGGCTCCATGAGAGCGGCCGTCGGCGGGCAAGCCCCTGCTCGCGTTATCTTGCGATGATGTCGATCCCCACCGAGACCCCGGCGGAAATCTCTGCGTTCAATGGTTGGGTCGAGCGGGAGACCCGCGACCTCCCGAAATTGTGGGACGTCGGGCCGGAACTAGCCCGAAAGGCGCGCGACGAGGGCAAGTCGATCTTCGGGCCGCTCGTCATCTCAGACCGTGCGTCGGTGTTCTCGATTGCGGCCGGCGACCGCAAGATCGGTCTTCGGGTCATTCCGCCGAAAGGGTCGGTCCGGGGAGTGTTCATGCACGTGCACGGCGGTGGCTGGGTCCTGGGAGCGGCCGATCATCACGACCCCATGCTGGAGCGGCTTGCCGATGCGACCGGTTTGACCGTCGTGTCGGTGGACTACCGGCTTGCGCCCGAACACCCATACCCGGCTGCTCCCGACGACTGCGAGGCCGCAGCCCTCTGGCTGGTGGACAATGCGGAAGAACGGTTCGGCGTTCCTGTCGTGGCGATCGGGGGAGAGTCGGCGGGCGCTCACCTGGCTGCGGTGACGATGCTGCGCCTTCGCGACAATCACGACGTACATCCGTTCCGCGCTGCCTTGCTGACGTACGGCATGTACGACCTTCGGGGGACGCCGAGCGCCCGCACTTTCGGTGATCGTCCGCTGATCCTTCCCACCCCTGTGATCGAATGGTTCGTCGATCAGTTCACGGGTGGTGACGATCTCGAGCACCCGGACGTGAGTCCGCTCATGGCCGCCCTCCACGACATGCCCCCGGCGTTGTTCACGGTGGGCGACCTGGATCCATTGATCGATGATTCGTTGTTCATGGCGGCGCGATGGGCGGCGGCGGGCAGCGAATGCGCTCTCGAGGTGTGGCCGCACGCGATTCATGCATGGGACTACTTCGAGACCGGGTACGGGCTCGCGGCGCGCGACCGAATGGCCGAATTCCTCAATGACCGGTTGGCGTGACGGAGGTAGGGTCGGAGGTGCAGTCTCGAGGAGGAATTGATGGATCTCAACGGCATCGAACTGACCTGGTTGGGACACGCCGGTGTCCGGTTGCGACTCGATGACGGGACGACGGTCCTCGTCGACCCGTGGCTGACGGGGAATCCGGCCTGTCCGGAGTCGGAGCAGAGCCAGGAGCGCATCGACGCCATCTACCTGACTCACGGTCACTTCGATCACTTTGGCGACACCTTGTCTCTGGCCCGCGAACACGGCTGCCAGGTCTTCGCCATTCATGAGATCGCCGTCTACCTCGAGGGGCAAGGAATCGAGGCCGCGGTCGGCTCCAACAAGGGCGGGATGGTGGAGGGACCGGGCGGTATTCGTGGCTTCCTCACCGACGCCGTACATTCCTCGGGAATCTCGGGGGACACCGGCATCGTTTCAGGTGGAGAGGCTGGCGGCTGGATCTTCGACGTTCCGAACGGTCCCACGATCTACCACGCCGGCGACACGACCATCTTCGGCGACATGACGCTCATCAAGGACATCTTCTCACCCGACATCGCACTGCTCCCGATCGGAGGTCATTACACGATGGGCGCGGGCATCGCGGCCAAAGCCGCGAAGTTGATCGGGGCCGAGACGATCATCCCGATCCACTTCGGCACGTTCCCGATCCTCGCCGGAACGCCCGATGAGCTGACCGACGCCGGCGGCGGGGCGTTCGAAGTGCAGGCGCTGGAGCCCGGCGTGCCCGTCACATAGCTGCGGTTCATTTCTTGCAGGCAGCGGCGGACGCCATCACGGCCCACATCTCCGCGCGAACCGAGGGAGGCACGGTCCCCGAGTCGGGTCCGGTGGCCGCGAACGTGGCGGCGCTGGGGTCGAAGTGCCACATGAAGACCTCGGCTGCCACCTCGATCCCACGTATCTCCCACTCGAGTTCGAGGTCGTCCCAGCCTTCGTACCCGAACGTGTCCAGCCAGCAGTCCGCGTGCTCCCTCGCCATGGAGGTGTCCGTCCACACGTGGCCCAACTCGTGGAGCAGGGTCTCGCGGGTGTAGCGGGGATCGTCTTCGCACACGAATACCGCGTAGGGGCGGCCTTCCACGGCAGGAGGCACTGCCAGTCCGGATGCCCCGTCGCAGGAGCGCGTGCGGTCGGAGAAGTAGATGTGCACCCGGTCGGGGAGTTCGAGTTCCGCTTCCACGAGTGCCTTGGCGGAAGCCGCGATCTCGCGGTCCTCTTCGTCACGGGCGTGGATCCTCCATGAATCGAGATCCGTCGACTCGGTCACCCTCGCGATCATCGGGAGGTCGCCTGTCAGCACCCGCGGTATGTCGGTGAGATTCTCCGAATCCGGCAGTGTTGTGCCCACTGTGCCGAACACGAGCAGGCCGATCAGGGCTGCCGCGAGCAGCAATCGGAGAACGCCGATCCCGATCAATACGGCGCCCAATGGTCGAGAGATCATGCCGAAGCCGCCACGAGGGTCACGGAGCAGAGTTGGGCGGGGCTCAGCGCCCGGTTGCTTTCCAGCCGTACTGTTCTGCGAGTCCGAGTTCCGCCACGATCCGGATTCCCCGCTCGAGGTCGGGTCCTTCGAGCATTCGCAGCGGGCGTCTGAGGTCGCCGGTGGGCAGACCGACCGCGTTCATGAGCGACTTGAGGGCGACCGGGTTCGTCCACGCATACACATAGTGCCAGAGGTCGAGAATGCGAACATAGGTCTCCCTGAAGTTCTCGACATCGTCGTGGTTCTGCCATGGGGTGGAGATCGTCGCCAGTTCTCGCGGGGCCAAGTTGCCGGTCATGTTGGCGGTGCCGTGTCCGCCCAGGCTCATCGTTGCGAGTACGAGGCCCAGGTTTGGCGAATCGCAGCACATGATGGAAGCGTCGGGCTTCGCCGCCAGCATCTGCGCCACCTGTCCAACCCGCGTTGTCGACTCCTTGTGAACGACGTAGTTGGGGTGTTCGAAGATCTGGAGAAGTTGATTCCAGTGCATGTCCGACTGGACCCGGGGTGGGTTGTTGTAGATGCCGAGCGGAAGGTCGACGGCGTCGGCGATGGTCAAAAAGTAATCGACGAGGTCGTCGGGGCTGGCGCAGATGTAGGCCGGCGCAGTGATGATGGCGCCATCGGCGCCGTTGTCGGCCGCGAATCGGGTCATGTCGACGGCCGCGTCCGTCGTCGGTCCGGAGCAGCCATAGAAGAAGGGCATGCCGGCGGGCCGCATCTCCACGGTCCGCCGGATCAGTTCATGACGCTCCTCCGTCGAGAGCATCGACACTTCCCCGGTCGATCCCATGAAGAGCAGGGCGCTCGATCCGTTTTCGGCCTGGAATCCGATGAGGTCCTGCAGAGCCCCGTAGTCGATGGCCCCTTCCGAATCGAACGGGGTGATCATGGCGACGAAGGACCCGGTGATCGAAAGCCTCGGCATGAGTACAAGGGTACAAGGCCCGGGCTTCGCCCG
>JAOUGY010000250.1 GCA_029865445.1 Acidimicrobiia bacterium
TTCGGTGATGCCGGGGCGAACATCGTGTGGTGGCTCGTCTTCTACGGGCTGTTCCTGGCCATCAACATCTGGGGTACCGAACTCTCCCTCAAGGTTGCGCTGGTGACGGCTGTGGCGTCGCTCGCCATCCTCGCCATCTTCTACATCGGCGCGCTGGTGTCCGGGGCGTTCGATGCGAACCTCCTGAACAACGTGCCGGTCAACGAGGCACGGGCGGGCGCTTCGACGTTCCTGCCGAACGGTTTCTACGGCATCTTTGCGGCGCTCCCGTTTGCCATCTGGTTCTACTTGGCGATCGAACAGCTCCCACTCGCCTCCGAAGAGTCTCACGATGTTGCCCGGGACATGCCCAAGGCCCTCATCTGGGGCATCGTCACCCTGCTCATCGCCTCTGTGCTGACGCTGGTTCTCATGACAGGTGTGGGCGGCGGCGCCGTCGCCCTCGGCGAGTCCGGCGCTCCCCTCAGCGACGGGTTCACGGCCATCTTCGGCAGCGGTACCGGCGTCGGGTGGTTCCTCACCCTGACGGCCCTCATCGGGCTCATCGCCAGCTTCCACGCCATCATCTACGCCTACGGTCGTGTGCTCTTCGCGGCATCTCGGTCCGGCTACATCCCCCGCTGGATCTCGGTGACCTCGCGACGCAAGACACCGCACCGGGCGCTGCTGCTCGGTGGTGTGATCGGGTTCGTGATCGCCGTGGTCATCCAGTTCGCCGGTGAAGGCGGCGTGGGCGCGGCCTTGCTGACCATGGCCGTGTTCGGGGCCACCATCAGCTACGCACTTGTGATGTGGACCTACATCGCCTTGAAGAAGCGGCGTCCCGACCTCGACCGGCCGTACCAGAGCCCGCTCGGGATTCCCGGCGCCTGGCTCGGGCTCGTTCTGGCCCTCATCTCCCTCGTGGCCACTCTGGCCATCCCCGAGAACAGGCCTGGCGTGGTCGGTACGGCCATCTTCGTCGGCTTGATGTTCGTGTACTACCTGGCCGTGAGCCGGCACAAGCTGGTCGCCCAATCACCCGAAGAGGAATACGCGCTTCGGGTGGAAGCCGAGGGCGAACTCCGCTGAACCGACCCCAGTTGGCCGCGCCCCTCGGCGTCCCGGGTCGAGGGGCTCAACCATTCTCGACTGTGATTGTGCGCGGACGGGCCCAAGGGAGGAGTGACGACGTATGAGAGGCATGCTCGACATGGCCTCGTTGACCGATCTCGCCGAGAGCGAGGAGATCGACACCGTGGTCGTGGCATTCACCGACCATTACGGGCGGGTCCACGGCAAACGATTCGACGCCCGCCACTTCGTCGACGATGTGGTGGGACACGGCACCCACGGTTGCGACTATCTCCTCACGGTCGACATGGAGATGGAACCGGTTCCCGGCTACACCTACGCAAACTGGGAGCTGGGGTATGGAGACTTCCACATGGTCCCCGACATGTCGACGCTCCGGGTCGCCTCGTGGCTCGACCGGACCGCCTTCGTGCTGTGCGACCTGCACGATTCGAGGTCCCATGACCTCGTTCACGTGGGTCCCCGGAGCATTCTCAAACGCCAGCTCGACCTCGCCGCCGATTCGGGTTACACGGCCAAGGGCGCTTCCGAGCTGGAGTACTTCATGTACGAGGACTCCTATCGGGAAGCGGCCGAGAAGCGGTGGACCGGCCTGCGTCCCAGCGGCTGGTATATCGAGGACTACCACCTGCTCCAGGCGACCCGCGTGGAGTTCTACAACGCAGAGGTGAGACGGCACCTGAGCCGCTCCGACATTCCGGTGGAGAACTCGAAGGGAGAGTGGGGTCGGGGCCAGCACGAGATGAACGTGCGCTACGCGGAGGCGCTCACCATGGCCGACCGGCACACCATCATGAAGCTCGCCATGAAGGAGATCGCCGATTCTCTCGGAATGAGCGTGACGTTCATGGCGAAGCCCGACATGGCCGAAGCGGGTTCGAGCTGTCACATCCACCTCAGCCTGTGGGAAGGCGACCACAACGCTTTCCCCGGAGACCTCGAGGTCGGCCCCGTCTCGGGGTCGGAGGTGTTCAAGTGGTTCCTGGGCGGGTGGATGGCTCACGTCAACGAGCTCATGCCCTTCTTCGCCCCCAACGTCAACTCGTACAAGCGATACCAGGACGGATCGTGGGCTCCCACCCGTGTCGCCTGGAGTTATGACAACCGGACCGCCGGTTTCCGGGTGGTAGGAGAGGGCTCGAGCCTGCGCATCGAGTGCCGCATCCCGGGTGCGGACGCCAACCCCTACCTCGCATACGCTGCGGTGCTGGCGGCGGGTATGGACGGCATCGTCAACGAGATCGAGCCGCCCGGTGTCTTCGAAGGCGACGTGTACCAGGCGCAGCACCTTCCCCGGGTGCCGTATACGCTCCGCGATGCGGTCGACCTCTTCGACGGGAGCCACTTCGTACGTCGGGCATTCGGCGATGATGTGGTCGACCACTACGCCCATTTCTTCCGGACGGAGCAGAAGGCGTTCGACAACGCCGTGACCGACTGGGAGCGGGGCCGGTACTTCGAGAGAATCTGAACGGAGCTGGCATGAGACTCGATGGAAAAGTCGCGCTGATCACCGGCGCGGGGTCCGGTATCGGTCGCGAGTCGACGCTGCTGTTCGCGGCGGAAGGGGCCAGGGTGCTGGCCGTCGACGTGAACGAGGACGCGGCTCGTGCGACTGCGGCGGATGCGGAGGGAGAGGTGTCGGTGTTCCGGGCCGACGTCTCGAGCGACGCCGACTGCCGGGGAATGGTCGAGGCCTGCGAGGAGCGGTTCGGCAGACTCGACGTGATGTTCAACAACGCCGGCATCAGCCACCCGGCGGACGATGACGCCGTCACGACGACCGAAGAAATCTGGGACGTGACCTTCGACATCAACGTCAAAGGCGTCTTCTTGGGCTGCAAATACGGGATTCCGGCGATGCGGCGAGCTGGTGGTGGGTCCATCATCAACACCGCCTCGTTTGTGGCGATTCTCGGAGCGGCCACGCCCCAGTTGGCATACACCGCGTCGAAGGGGGCGGTGTTGGCGATGACTCGAGAGCTGGCCGTGGTCCACGCCCTCGAAAACATCAGGGTGAACGCGCTGTGCCCGGGTCCGCTGAACACGCCTCTCCTGATGCAGTATCTCGACACCCCCGAGAAGAAACGTCGCCGGCTTGTGCACCTTCCGATGGGGAGATTCGGTGAGGCCCACGAGATGGCCAAGGGTGCCCTGTTCTTGGCGTCGGACGACGCCTCGTTCGTGACCGGCACCGAGTTCATGGTCGATGGCGGCCTCACCGCGGCATACGTGACGCCGGAATGATCGAGGTACTGAGGCCGGGGCCGGGGTGACCATGCGACTTGGATTGTTGGTCTGCGACCACGTGCACCCTGACCTCCGATCGATCGCCGGGGACTACAACGACATGTTCGCCGAGCTGTTCTCGGCGTTCGGCGACCTCGATCTGGTCGAATACGACCTCACCGAGTCACGGTTCCCGTCGTCGGTGCGGGAGTGCGACGCCTGGATCACGACGGGTTCGAAACGGTCCGTGTACGAGAACGAGGGTTGGATTCACGGTCTCGCCGACCTCGTTCGAGAGTTCGCCCGCTCCGACGTCCCGTTCGTCGGGGTGTGTTTCGGTCATCAGATGATGGCGCATGCCCTCGGTGGAGAGGTCCGGCGTTCGCCCAACGGGTGGGGCGTCGGATCGAAGGTGGTTCACGTACCGAGATCCGAGCCCTGGATGGAGGTCGAAGGTTGGCGGGGAGGATCGTTTCGGGTTCTGAACAGCCATGCCGATCAGGTCGACAAACTCCCACGGGGTGCCGAGGTACTCGGTTCCAACGAGCACTGCCCGGTGTCCGTCATGCGCCTGGGACCTCGAATGCTCGGTATTCAAGGCCACCCCGAGTTCGTGCCCGCATACAGCCGGCGTTTGATGGAGGTGCGGCGGGGGCGGCTCATCCCCGAAACCGTGGTCGACGCCGGGTTGGCGAGTCTCGACGACCCGCCCGACCAGGCCCTGCTGGCGAGGTGGATCGTGGGTTTCGTGGTGCAAGCGCTCGAAGTCCACGCCTCATGAGACGGCGACGGGGACCTCGCCCAGGGCGAGGTCCCCGTCCCAGGGGCGTGCCCCTGCAGTGCTAGCGATCCGGAAGACCGCTACTTGTTGAGCGAGTCGCGGATCTCGCGCAGGAGAAGGACGTCCTCGGTCGGTTCTGCCGGCGCCTCTTCTGCCTTGGCCTGCATCCGGTTGTAGGCCTTGACCACCAGGAACATCACAAAAGCCACGATCAGGAAGTTGATCACGGCCCCCAGGAATGCTCCCACCGATCCCAGCTTGAAGCCATCTTCACCGACGGCTTCACCGAACTCACCGAGGCCCGCCAGGCCATCGAGTGAGAAGATGAGTCCCAGTAGAGGATTGACGATTCGTTCGGTGAATGCCGTCACCACCGAGGCGAAGGCGAGGCCCATGACAAACGCAACTGCGATGTCGACCAGGTTCCCCCGATTGATGAAGTCCTTGAACTCCTTGAGCATGAACCCTCCTGTGTTGCACTTGGCGATCTGCCGCAGCCAAGCTAGCAAACACGGAAGGACGGCGGCGGCACCGGGCGGCTCTCCGTGTCTAGGCTCGACCCGTGATGTTTGAAGAGCGCCCGTTTCTCGGAACCATCGATCAGCGCCTCCGCAACGACCGTGTCAGTGTGGTCGTCACCCTCGGCTGGGCCGAGGACATGTACGAGGGCGTGGTGGAAGGCCCGGCGGATCCCGTCCAGCGCGCCCGGCTCGTGGGCGAGGCCACATTGCGGGCCGTGGAGACGATGTCGGGTGGGCGGGCGCGCTTCGACCTCTCTGCGGTCGGCACCAGTGATCTGGGTCCGGTCAAGATCGCGCTCGTCCAGGTGCGTGAGGTGGGGTGGAGCGACTATCTCATCGGGTCTTCGCTGATCCGGGAGGGTGACCCTGCCTCGGCGACGGCAAAGGCTGTGCTCGACGCCGTGAACCGCCGCATCAGTCGCGTGTTGTGAACCGATCGACTCTGGTCGGCGCCTCCCTCGCCTCATAGGCTTTTGAGCATGACCTGGTCGCGCCGGCTGGGCGCCGACCCCACCGAATGGCTCCTGGCCGGGGATCCGGCGGTGCGTGCCGCCACATTGCAGCGCCTGCTCAGGCTGGGTGCCGACGACCCCGAAGTCGTCGCCTCCCTGCGCCGAGCCCTGAAGGTCGATCCCATCGCCGGCATCCTGGCTGCCCAGGACGAAGCGGGGTGGTGGGTGAAGCCGGGTCCCGGATATGCGCCGAAGTATCGGGGGACGGTGTGGAATCTGATCTTCCTCGAACAGCTCGGAGCCGACGGGACCGATGAGAGGATCCGGCGGGCCTGTGAGTACGTGCTGAGGGTGTGTCCGACGTCGGCGGGCAGCTTCGGCTGTTCGGGATCCCACCTCGAACGCAATCCCCCGCCGTCCGCCGGAATTCATTGTCTCAACGGCAATCTGGCGGCGGCGCTCATCGGATTCGGCCACGTCGATGACCCGGTGGTTCGGGCGGCGACCGATTGGGCGGCTCGCACGATCCTCGGGGAGGGGGTCGACCGGTGGTACGCATCCGGGACGTCAGGGCCGAGATTCGAATGCGCAGCCAACGACCGGCATCCGTGTGCCTGGGGTGCGATCAAGGAGATGAGGGCTCTCACCGCCATTCCCTTCGACGTGCGCACCCCCATAGAACAACGCGCCATCGACCGAGGTG
>JAOUGY010000252.1 GCA_029865445.1 Acidimicrobiia bacterium
GGAAGCGGTCGAAACTGGAGTCCGTCTTGGCCTTCGAACAGGTCTCGGTGTGCTCCGGCGGGCTCAAGGAGGTGGTCGGGTATACCGATGTCATCTCCGATGTCTGAACGGTTCGCCACGGTGCGGAAGGGATACGACCCATTGGAGGTCGACGCCTTCGTGCAAAACCAGGCCGAGGCGTGGAGAGCCGAACTCGCCAAGTCGAAGGCCGCAGCCGACGAGTGGCGCAAACGCGCCGAGGGTGCGGTGGCCCGACTGGGCGAGATCGAACAGTACGCCAAGAGCCAGGCCCGGGACTACAGAGAACGCGTTGCCGAGCTCGAGTCACAGGTTGCGGCGCTGACTTGGGATCGTGACGAGGCCCGCATGAAACTCTCCGATGCCCAATCGGAGTTGGGCGGGGCACAAGGCGGGGCGCAGGCCATCGTCGAAGAGGCGAGGCTGGAGGCGGCCCGCATCGTGGGTGAAGCCAACGCCGAAGTCGATCGCTGGTTCGCGGCCGCCCGGCGGCGAATCGACATGGCGTTGACACACGCCGGAGTCGAAGAGGTGTTGTCGGGGAGGGGCCACACTCCAAGAGTTGTCGACTGATGACAACATCGGTGCTATTGTCGTGATGTGACAACAGTCATGTCAGATGTGACAGCGGTGATCGGTGACATCGTGGGCTCGCGCACGTTTCCGGATCGAGGCGAACTCCATCGTCGGGTCGCATCGGCGCTGGAATCCGCCCCGGGAGCGATCCAGCCGTTGACGCTCACCATCGGCGACGAGTTCCAGGGAATCTTCCAATCCGTTCGGACCGCCCTGAGGGCGACGCTGGTCGTCCAGTTGCACCTGCTCCCCGACGTCGAGCTACGGTTCGGTGTCGGAGTGGGGGAGGTGCTCGTGATGGCAGACCGCAGACCGTTCGGTCAGGACGGCTCGGCGTGGTGGAGTGCACGGGAGGCCATCGACGAGATTCGCCAGGGTGAGCGCTCCTACCGCACACCGCGCACTCGTGCCACCGGACTACGGGTCGAGGGCGGCACCGACGCCTTGAGCTCGTACCTCGTCCTTCGAGATCATCTCCTGGCAGGGTTCGATCGAGTCGACGCCGATATCGTGCTGGGACTCATGCAGGGAGAGACGCAGGCGGCGATCGCCGACCGACTGGGGCTCGACAGGGGAGCGGTGAGTCGCCGTGTGGGCAAGCATGGGCTGTCGGCCCTCTTGTGGGCTGAACACAACCTGGGGAGCGCCACATGATCGAGGCACTCGTCATCACCGTCGGTGCAGTGATCCTGGTCTGGCCGTCCAACATCGTCGTCCGGTGGTTGCTCAGGCGTGCCCGGGCCGCTCCGGACAGACCTGGTATGGGGGCGGGCCGTTGGATCGGTGCGCTCGAGCGCCTGCTCATCTACGTGCTCGTGCTGATCGGTCAGGCCGGTGCTGCCGGCCTCGTCGTCGCCGCCAAGAGCATCCTCCGATACCCCGAGCTCACAGGCGCCAAGCCGGCGATCGATCCCGAATACGTCCTCGTGGGGTCTCTTTCGAGCTGGCTCATCGCGTTCGCAGTCGGCGCTGGCGTCCTTCAGTTCGTCGGGTAGCCTGCCTGAGATGTCCCGTGTCTATCTCTCCCCGCCCGACGTAGGCGCGGACGACCGGGCAGCACTGAACCGAGCGTTCGATTCGGGCTGGATCGCCCCCCTGGGTCCCGAGGTCGACGCGTTCGAAGGGGAGCTGGCAGCCGTTTCGGGTCGACGCCAAGGTGTGGCCCTGTCGAGCGGTACTGCGGCGCTCCACCTCGGACTGATCCTCGCAGGGGTGCAACCGGGTGACAGTGTCGCGGTTCAGTCGTTGACGTTTGCCGCGACCGCCAACGCCGTGAAATACATGGGCGCGCAGCCGGTGTTCATCGACTCCGAGCCCGCATCGTGGAACATGGACCCCGACCTTCTGGCCGCAGCCTTCGACCTCCACGACATCAAAGCGGTCATCACCGTCGATCTGTATGGGCAATGCGCCGACTACGCGAGGATCGTCGCCGTGTGCGAAGAGCGTGGAGCCGTCTTGATCGAAGACGCCGCCGAGGCGATCGGAGCCACCTATCGGGGCGCGCCGGCCGGAAGCTTCGGGACAATGGCAGCACTGTCGTTCAACGGCAACAAGATCATCACTACATCCGGCGGTGGAGCTCTCGTGACCGACCACGAAGCCGACGCCGTCAAGGCCCGGTTTCTGGCAACCCAGGCTCGCGACCCCGCACCCCACTACGAGCACTCCGAGTTGGGATTCAACTACCGGATGTCGAACCTGCTCGCCGCGTTGGGGAGGAGCCAACTCGCCGACCTGGCACGACGCGTCGAACGCCGACGCCAGATCAATTCGACTTACCGCCGGGCTCTCGGAGAGATCCCGGGTGTCGAGTTCATGCCGGTGCTCGACGATCGCTCGTCGACCTTCTGGCTCACGGCTCTCACCATCGACCCGGACGCCGCAGGCACCGATCGCGAGACGATCAGATTGGCGCTCGAATCGCACAACATCGAGGCACGTCCTGTGTGGAAACCCATGCACCTGCAGCCGTTCTACTCAGACGCTCCCGCCGTGGGCGGATCGGTTTCTCGGCGTCTCTTCGATCTGGGGTTGTGCCTTCCCAGTGGCTCCAATCTCGCGGATGCAGATCAGCAGCGCATCATCGAAATCGTCGCCGAGACGACTGCTCAGTCCAGCGGGTAGCCCGGGCGGCCTCGCGCCAGCCAGTCCTCGAACGCGGCTTCGGTGCCCACGTCGGTTCCCGCTCCGGTGCTCATGACGTACCGGTGGTGGAGGAGGTCGCAATACGCCTGGATCGGATCTGCCAGCCCGTCGATGGCGGCCAGGCGGGAGATGAGGGCCTCGAAGACCGTGGTCCGCCACATGATCGCCGACAGGTTCTTTCCGGTGGGGGTGCTCGCCGATTCGGCGGCGGTGAAGTAGTGCAGGTCGGAGAGCACCTGTCGGGCCTGGCCCTCCAAGGCGTCGATCCCCGTGATCGCCTTCAGCCGTCGGGCGTGGAAATCGCGCCCGCCCACACGCACCGTCACCTGAAGCGAACTACCACCGTCGACAGGCACGAGGTCGATCTCCTCCACGTCGAACCCGAGTTGATTCAGGCGGGCGACCATGGACTCGATCCGGAACCGCTCGTCGGCTCCGATGATCTCTGCGCTGGTCAGTTCGTGCCAGAGGGCCCGGTATCGCCGTGCGATGTCTTCACCCAGGTCGAGATCTGCATCGTCGATGGCGCGTCCGGCCGCCGCGGCGATGTCGGCCATGCCACCGGCGACGTTCATGATCATGATCTCGAGATCCTCCTCGCGGCGCCCATCCGACAAGAGCCCCTCGGTGTACAGGACTGCCGTCTCGGCATCCACCATGATCGTCTCGATTGCCTCGGCATCGAATCGGTAGAGGACGTTCGAAAGCGAACAATCGCCCCAGAAGACGCCGGCTATGTGGAGTTGAACGAGAAGCTGGGCGAACGCGTTGAGCATCTGGTTCCGTCTCGGCCCGAAACCAGCACCGGCGAGCAGCTCTCGGTACGAGAATGAGAACCGTTCGTATTCGGTGATCAAAGCGGCGGATTGCTCGGCGGCGGCGTCGGGATGCCGACCCTCGACGACGCCGACGGGCTTCACCGCCGGCGACCCGAAGGATTCGAGTGCCCGCAAGACCCGGTAGTCCTGGCGCGCCGCACGTTCAGACAGTTCCTTCACGACATAGATCGTTTCGGGGTAGCTGAAGAACCGCACTTCGTGTCGTGAGATCCCCTTGGGCAACTCCACCATGTGAGGTACGTCCCATTCCACGATCGATCGCTCCCACGGCAGATCGAGGAAGTCAGGATGTCCGGGACGAATCGTCAGCTCGGGCATCATCGAACGGTAGTGAGCGTGTCTCCGCGCGGGGACGACCCTTCCCGTCTCGTCATCGCGATTGGCACTGGGGGCACCAGTACGTCACCCGGGGATGTCCGGTACCCGCCATCGCCGACTCGATGCCGTTGCGACAGCGGCGGCAGGGTTTGCCGGCCCGGTCATAGACCCAGAACTCGCCCCCTCGATCACGCCGACCCGTCGTGGTGCGGCGCCCTGACCTCGTCGCATTCGGATACATGATGGCGGCGGCACGGTCGACGAGACCTCGGAGGTCGCCGTCGTCGAGCCGGGACAGGGGTGTCAACGGATGGACGCCTTCCAGAAACAGGACCTCGGACTTGTACACATTGCCGATTCCCGAAACCACCCGCTGGTCGGTTATCGCCTCGGCGACGGCGGTAGCGGCATCGAGGAGGCGGACCCGTGTCAGGAAGTCTTGGTGGTCGAACTCGATGTCGAGGATGTCGGGACCGAGTCGGCGAATGGAGCGGTCGACCGACGCGCGCCTGCCAACCTCGACGGTGGGAGCCGCCTCGCACACCACGACGTGGGAGCCGGTGACCAGGAGAAGGCGATCGGCGCCGCCTCGCCGGGGTGGATCCTGGGCGGTGCCTCGAGTCCGGATGTGCCAGCTCCCGGTCATCCCCAGGTGGACATGGATGGTGATGTCGTCGCCGGTGTCGATCATCAGGTGTTTGCCCTGGGTCCGGATCTCGGAGATCCGGGCGCCCGTCAGCGCTCGCTGGTGCTTTCGCACCGCTCCGTTTCCGTCGACGAACTCGATGGTCGCGCCGGAGAGAACCGGCCGGAGCCGCGCCGCGTCAGTGCGAATCGAGTCACCTTCCGGCATGGAGACGTAGACCCCGGTGGCTGGGCGAGAATCCGAATTCGGTGAGGGCCCGGCCCAGAGGCGTGGTGGCAACGGGTGCACCATTGACCGACTCGATTCGCGCTCGGCGGGTCCGACCTGCGACGGACGAGACTGCCCCGGCGATGTCGTGGAGTGTGTGAGGATCCTCGGAGAAGAGCTGGATCTTGTTCCCGTCCACGAATGCGCCGAGGTGCCCGCCGACCAGAACAACGTATGCCCCGGCGATCCTTCCCAGCCGGCCATGATGCGCTTCGGGCCAGTCGAGGGCCGCACCGTAGGGGTTGGCCGGGTCGGTGGCTGCCAGCCCGACCACCTGATTCGGTGCTTCCGCTCGCAACCTGTCGACTGCGCCGGGGAGTGCGAATTGTGCCCCGCCGAGGCCCTCGACGAAGTACCCCCGGCGAACCTTGCCTGCGTCCTCCAACCCTGACAGCACCGGATAGATCCCGGAGAAGCCGCCGGGGATGGACTCCGAAGCCAACGACGCCCTCGTGAGGACACCGTGACGAAGCAGTAATTGGTCGGTGATCGCTGTGGCCCACACAGTGCGGTCCGGCGGTTCGAGTGTGAGGTCGGACACGAGGGACCAACGGCCGGCCGAGGCGGGTGGGAAGGTCGAAGGCACGGTTGGGCGACGGTTGTGTGCCTTTCGAGGTGCGCCGGCGATGTGTGATCTGAGGGCTGCGAAGGAATCGTTGGTCACCTCGCCCGCCCACACGAGATCCCACAGCGCGTCGAGTACCTCGGCTGGATCGCCTCCGGCGCACGCCGCGTAGATCTCCCTGAAGAACGATGCGCCACGGTCGGAGAGGTGGTCCCGGATGGCGGCGTGTACCGGCCCGTCGGGAGGCTCGTCCTGACCACGTTCCCGGGCCAGCTGCGGAAATCGATCCCGGAGATAGACCGCAATCCGGCCATCGTGTCCGCCTATCGAGCCCCGGCCAACC
>JAOUGY010000251.1 GCA_029865445.1 Acidimicrobiia bacterium
GACCGACGCCGATGATCACGTGATCGCCATCGAGTCCGACCCGGTCGCCTGTTCGGACCTCGAGCACAACGTGCCTTGGGCGGAGGTGCGGCGCGGCTCCGCAGAGCGAGGACTGGCTCGACTCGACCGCGCCGACGTGATCGTCGTGGATCCACCGAGGACGGGCCTGGGGCGGGCGGTGGTCGCCGAGATCGTTCGGCTTGCTCCCCGGCGCCTGATTGCGGTGTCCTGTGACCCGGCCACATTCGCCCGTGATGCGCGCACTCTGGTCGGAGCGGGATTCACGCTCGACTGGGTCCAGCCGATCGATTTGTTCCCTCAGACCTTCCACATCGAGACGGTGGCGTCCTTCACGGGCCCGTGAACGAGTCTCCAGTCCCCAGTGCCCAGTCCCCAGTTCCAGTCGCCAAGCATGCTTGTTGCTTGTTGCTTGTTGCTTGTTGCTGGCTCCTCGCTCCCTAGCCCCCTCGCTCCCTCGCTCCCTAGCTCCCTGGCCTCAGGTTTCCCGCGGCGTGAGAATCTGGTCCGACGCATCGCGCATCGAGACTTTTTCCTGCTTGGGGCTGCGTGGTCGCTCCTCCGCTGATAGCGTCGCAACCAGTCTCACCCAAAGGAGGATTCGGTCGTGCTGGTGTCGATGTCCGTGAATGGCCGCGCCGTCTCCGGCGACGTGGAGCCACGGACGCTCCTCGTGCACTTCATCAGAGAGAACCTGGCACTCACGGGTACACACATAGGGTGCGAGACCTCGTATTGCGGGGCGTGCACCGTGCTGGTCGACGGCAAGGCGATCAAGTCGTGCACGGTGCTCGCAGTGCAGGCGCTCGGCGCAGAGGTCGAGACGATCGAAGGTCTGGCCGACGGTGACGTCCTCCATCCTGTTCAGGAAGGATTCTGGGAACGGCACGGACTCCAGTGCGGCTACTGCACACCGGGCATGATCATGTCGGCCGTGTACCTGCTGGACCAGAACTCGAATCCAACGGAAGACGACATCCGTCACGGTATCGAGGGCAACCTCTGCAGATGCACCGGCTATCACAACATCGTTCGCGCCATCGAATACGCCGCCGCCACAATGCGAGGTGAGAAGCCTCCGCCCGCTGACTGGGAAGCTCATGCGGAGGCGGAGGCGGAGTGATCCCCCTGGAGAAGGTTGCGACGTCGTCTCGGTCCCACGGTGGGGCCGGCGCGCTCCCGCCGTCCAGCGTGGAGTTCGGATGAGAATCGAAGGGTCGCATCGATTCGACCGCCCCCGGGAGGTGGTGTTCCCGATGCTCCTGGACCCCGATGTGTTGTCGAAGGTCCTGCCGGGTTGCGAGAGACTCGAGCAGGTCGCAGTCGATCACTTCAAGGGCACCATCTCCATCAAGATCGGTCCCGTCAATGGGCGGTTCGACGGTGACGTCGAGTTCTCAGATCTGGAGGACCCGAGCCGGGGCAGCCTCGTCGTGAGCGGACAAGGACCGAGCGGGTTCGTCAGGGGCACGGGCCGGTTCTGGCTCGAGAACGAGGCGGACGGTTGCACCCTCGGGTATGAGGGTGACGCCCAGATCGGCGGTCGGTTGGCGTCCGTGGGGCAACGCCTCCTCGACTCATCAGCGAGGTCCGTGATCAAGTCGGGACTCGATAGCCTGAGTCAGCAGGTGGTCGAATCCCGAGCCGGCGAGCCGCTGGCCGAGGGAGAGAAGGTCGAGGCTCGCTCCACCGTGGAGTTCGCCTGGGGTGTGGTACGCAACATGGCCCGGGACGCGCTCGATGGGACGGACCGTCGAAGATTGCTCGCTCGCATCGCGACGACGGCGTTAGCAGCCTTCGCCGCGTTGGTAGTGGTGCGGCGACTCCGGAAACGTCCGTGATCTCGCGGCGTCACCGAGGGTGGCGGACCGATAGAGTCGGAAAGACGAGAGGAGGCTGAAGAGTATGAGAGTGACGATTTCGGTGAACGGCAGGGAGCATGCGCGGGACATCGCACCTCGCACGCTGTTGGTAGACTTCATTCGCAACGAGATCGGCCTGACCGGGACCAACATCGGGTGCGACACCAGTCAGTGCGGAGCATGCACGGTTCACATGGATGGGCGTGCCGTGAAGTCGTGCACGGTGCTGGCCGTGCAGGCCGATGGTTCCGATGTCACGACGATCGAGGGCCTTGCGGCTGGAGGCGAACTTCACCCGATGCAGCAGGCATTCTGGGACGAGCACGGCCTGCAATGCGGTTTCTGTACCCCCGGGATGATCATGGCAGCCGTAAAGCTCGTCGAGGGAACTCCTGACATCTCGGGCGACGCGATACGGCACGGGCTGGAGGGCAATATGTGCCGCTGCACCGGTTATCAGAACATCGTGAACGCGATCAAGGCAGGTGCCGTAGCGATGGCGGGGGGTGAATCATGAGTACGTACATCGGCAAGTCGATGAAGCGTGTTGAGGACCCTCGCTTCGTCCAGGGCAAAGGGCGATATGTCGCCAACCTCGCGCTCCCCGGCATGATCCACGTCGCCGTCAAACGGAGTCCCTTCGCTCACGCGCGGATCGCTTCTATCGATGGTTCCGCCGCTGAAGCTCTCGACGGAGTGATCGCCGTCTACACGGGGCAGGATCTTCTCGACTCGGGTGTCGGTTCGCTGCCGTGCGGATTCACACCACCAGGAATCAAGACGCCGCCGCACCATCCGCTGGCAGTCGACAAGGTTCGTCACGTCGGCGACGGCGTGGCAGTGGTTGTCGCCGAAGATCCCTATGTCGCTGAGGACGCGGTGGATCTAATCCGGGTCGACTACGAGCCACTTGCCGCGGTCGTCGACGCCCGGAAAGCGATGGACGATGGCGCGCCGCTCGTCCACGACGACGTCGAGCAGAATCTGAGCTTCCACTGGCCACTTGGGGACGCAGACGCAACGGCCCATGCGATCGAATCCGCCGACCACGTCGTCCAACTGGAGTTCTCCAACCAGCGACTCATTCCCAACGCCATGGAACCTAGAGCCTGTGCGGCCCAGTGGGACGGGTCCACGGAGTCCATGACCGTTTGGACCACGAGCCAGAACCCGCACACGATTCGGCTTCTGCTCGGCGCCTTCACGCTCGGCATCCCCGAGCACAAGCTGCGAGTGATCTCGCCGGACGTCGGAGGCGGGTTTGGAAGCAAGATCTTCCACTATGCCGAAGAGGTCATCGTGCCGTGGGTGGCGCGGGCGGTCGGACGACCGGCGAAATGGGTGGCATCTCGGAGCGAGGCATTCATCACCGATGCGCATGGACGCGATCACGTGACGAGGGCGGAACTGGCGGTCACCCAGGACGGAACGTTCACCGGCCTGCGAGTGACGACGTGGGCCAACATGGGCGCGTATCTCTCGACCTTCGCACCCCTCATTCCCACTGCGTTGTACATCACTCTCCTGTCCGGTCTGTACAAGATTCCGGCGATTTTCGGAGAAGCCTACGGGACCATGACCAACACGGTCCCCGTGGACGCGTACCGGGGGGCCGGTCGACCCGAGGCGAGTTACCTCGTGGAGACGCTCGTAGACCTCGCTGCCCGCGACCTGGGTATGGATCCGATCGAGCTCAGACGCAAGAACCTGATCGCTGCGGACGAGTTCCCCTACCAAACGCCGGTCGCGCTTGCGTACGACAGCGGCGATTATCAGCGACTCTTCGACAAGGCCGAGGAGCTGTCGGAGTACGGCCGGCTACGCCGACAGCAAGAAGAGGCTCGGGCAGCAGGACGCTTGGTCGGAATCGGCTTCAGCGGTTGCATCGAGGCCTCGGGGCCTGCCCCTTCGGCGGTTGCCGTGGGTCTGGGAGCGGCCATCGGGTTGTACGAGAGCGGCGTGGTGCGGGTCCATCCAACCGGAAAGGTCGTGGTGTTGACCGGTTCGCACTCGCACGGGCAGGGTCACGAGACGACGTTTGCGCAGATCGTTGCGGATGAACTCGGCGTCCCGATCGATGACGTCGAGGTGGTTCACGGAGACACCGACCGAACCCCCTATGGAGTGGGGACATACGGCAGCCGTAGCGCCGCCATCGGCGGCAGTGCCCTCGTCAAGAGCGCCGAGAAGATCCGCGCCAAGCTCACTGAGTTGGCGGCGCATCTCGTGGAGGCTTCGGTCGAGGACATGGTTTACGACCGGGAAACAGGAACGATATCGGTCCAAGGGTCGCCGGAGACCGCCTTGGGGTTTGCGCAGCTCGCATTCGCGTTGACGACGGCCGACAACCTGCCCGAAGGGATGGAACCGGGCCTCGAGGCCACGTCTTTCTACGATCCGGCCAACTTCACCTTCCCTTGCAGCGCCCACGTGGCTCAGGTCGAGATCGACCGGGATACCGGGGAGGTCACCGTCGTCTCGTATGCGGCCGTGGACGATGTCGGCAACGTGGTCAACCCGATGATCGTCGAGGGTCAGATCCTCGGGGGGATCGCCCAGGGCGTCGGACAGGCCCTTTGGGAGCACGGGATGTACGACGACTCAGGACAACTCCTGGCAGGGTCGATGATGGACTACGCGATGCCGCGGGCCGATGGTTTCCCACCGATCGCCGTCGATCGCATCGAGACTCCATCTCCTCACAACCCCTTGGGTATCAAGGGCGCAGGCGAGATGGGCACCATTGCCGGTACGGCGACAATCTCGAGCGCGGTGCTCGATGCACTTGCACCGTTGGGAATTCGATATCTCGAGATGCCTCTGACAGCAGAGAAGATCCACGATGCCATAGTCGCCGCGACCGAAGGTGGAGGTGCCTGATGTATCCGCCGGTGTTTGATTACGTACGCGCAGGATCGATCGAAGAAGCCCTCGATCTCGTGAATGAGCGAGGCGGCAAGTTTCTGGCCGGAGGACACAGTCTCTTGCCGGTCATGAAGATGAGATTGGCGGACCCCGGGCTCCTGGTGGACATCGGTCGGGTCGACGGGCTTAGAGGAATCTCTCGGAAGGGCGAGTACTACACGGTGGGTGCGCTGACCACGCATGCCGAGGTCGCAGCCGTCGATGACGGTGGCTTCCCGGCAGCTCTGCTCGAGGCAGCCGGCATGATCGGTGACCCGCAGGTTCGGAATCGCGGAACGGTGGGAGGTAACGTGGCTCACGCGGACCCGGCGTCGGACCTTCCCCCGGTGTTCGCCGCGCTTGGCGCGACTATGGTCGTCGCCTCCAACCGCGGGAAGGGTCGCGGGGCGATGCAAACCAGGGAAATCGCTGCCACCGAGTTCTTCACCGGCCTGTTCGAGACGGCACTGGCCGACGACGAGCTGCTCGTGTCGGTCAACGTGTCGGCCGAGGGCCCCGGCGTCGGATCGGCTTATGCCAAGCTCTACAACAAGGCGTCGCGCTACGCAGCCGTGGGGGTGTGCGCCAGGCTGGCGGTCGGCGCCGACGGCGCCTGCACCAGTTGCACCGTAGCCGTCGGCGGGCTGGTCCCGAACGCAACCGTTCTGACTGATGTCGGTGCCGGAATGCTCGGGAGGCCCGTCGATTCCCAGACTATCGCGGCGGCAGCTCGAGTGGCGGCGGCTGCGGAGCTGGACGTCATGTCGGACATCCACGCAAGCGCAAGGTATCGACGCCAGATGCTTCCGGTGTTCGTGGCGCGAGCGCTGACGAGTGCAGGAGAGCGAAGCCACCTCGGCGCTTCCGGTCCTGACACCGGGGCTTCGAGGTAGCGGAAGGTGTATCCGAGGCAATTCGACTACGTGGCACCGTCCT
>JAOUGY010000009.1 GCA_029865445.1 Acidimicrobiia bacterium
GGCGGCGAATGTCGGGGTTCCATACCCGGTCCGTTCCGAGAACACCGAGAAACCGATGCCGATGCAGCGCCCCTCTCTTCGGAGCACCTCCTGCCGGGCTCGGAAGCCTGTCAGGTCCACGTGGCGAGCCGCCTCGTCCATCGACTGCACGTATGAGCCCTCGTCGTAGACGACACCCGTGGCCGAGCGGTACGGAAAGGTCGACACGAGGTTGGCCCGGCGGAGTTCGAGCGGGTCCATCCCCATTCTGCGGGCCGCCACGTCCATCAACCGTTCCATGGCCAGTGTCAGCACCGGTCGCGACACTCCCCGGTAGGGACTCATCGGGCAGGTGTTGGTGGTCACCCCGATCGACCGCACGCGGTAGTGCTGAACGTCGTAGGGGCCCGGGAGCTCGCCCATGGCCATCAGAGGCTCCACGCCCCAGGTCACGGGGAAACACGAATAGGCCCCCACGTCACATGCGAGGTCACCATCCAGTGCCTGCATGCGCCCGCCTGCATCGAATGCGGCACGCACGACATACGTCTGATCGCGGCTGTGGAATGAGGACATGAAGTTCTCGCGTCGATCCTCGATCCACGACACCGAGGATTCGAGGTGGCGGGCGAGCCACACGAGGACCGCATACTCCGATGGCAGCGCCATCTTCTGACCGAAACCTCCTCCGACCGCGGGAGCCACCACCCTCAGATCCGACTCGGGCATGTCCACGAGGTCTGCGATGGCGGTTCGCAGCACGTGGGGCATCTGGGTCGAGGCGTGGAGCGTGATCCGACCATCGACGGGATCGAAGGTTGCCACGGCACCTCTGGCCTCGAGCGGGAAGGCGTTTTGGCGGCGCGACCTGATGGAGATCTCTACCACCTCGGCGGCTTCGGCGAAGCACCTGTCGACATCACCGGTCGACATGGCGCCTTCGACCACGACGTTCGATACCGAGCCGGGATGGGTTCGCACCGCGGAGTACGCCACCTCGGCGCCAAGCATTGGTTCTTCCATCTCGATGTCCACGAAGGTCTGCTCTGCGAGGTCCTCCGCTCGTGCCCGCGAGCCGGCCACGACCACGGCGACGGGCTCTCCCACGAAGTTGACTCGCCCCCGCGCCAGCAACGGCTGGGGTATCCGGACGTAATCGGGGCGATGGAGAACAGGTTCGATGGAGCCGACTCCGGTCAGGTCTTCGCTCGTGAACACGAGCGTCTCCGGGGGGGCCTCGACGCCGGTGATGATGCCCCGGGCAACCGGAGATCTCACGAATGCCACGGCCAGCGTCTCGGATGTGAGGTCGGCCGTGAAGCGGCTCCTCCCCGTCAGGAGGGCAGGATCCTCGCGTCGCCGGATCGACGACCCCACCGATTTCACGTTGCACCCGCCATCGCCCGGCGCGTCATCGCGCGGATCAGGTCGCGGCGATACTCGACCGAGGCGTGGATGTCCTCCAGCGGAGTCACCGATTCGGCCGCCAGATCGGCGATCTCTCCGATCGTGTCCGAGGTGAGGCTCTGGCCTGCGAGTGCCGCCTCACACGCTTCCAGCCGGATTGGAACGTCGGCAGCACCCCCCACGACCAGCCGTGCCGTCCGGACGGTCTCACCGTCCATGTCCAGTACCACGGCGGCCATCACCAACGCGAAGTCACCGGCGCGCCGGCTGAACTCGGCGAAACCGACACGGTACGAGTCGGCGAGCCGTGGCAGCTCGATCGTTTCGATCAACTCATCGGGTCGAATGGCGGTCGTGAAGACGGTGTCGAAGAAGCCGGAGGCTTCGATGACCCGGGAACCCTCGGGCCCGGTGGCAACCAGTCGACCGTCGAGCACCCGGAAGATGCTGCACCATTCGGCGGCCGGGTCGGCGTGCGCCAGGCTGCCACCCATGGTGCCGCGCACCCGTATCGGCAGGTGGCCGATTTTGTGGGCCGCCATTGCGAGGAGCCGGCCGAGGGGACCCGGTTCGATCGGCTCTTCGAAGCGGCGATGTCTTGTCATCGCTCCCACGGTCACGATCTCGGCGCCGACGTCGATTCGATCCAGGCTCCGGATTCGGTTGATGTCAACGATGGTGGCCGGTCGCGCCAGCCTGAAGTTCATCGCCGGTACCAAGCTCTGCCCACCTGCGAGAACCTTGGCGTCTTCACCGAGCAAGGCGGCGGCTTCGGCGACCGTGGCCGGGGCGTGATATGTGAACGGTGCCGGCTTCACACGGTCGAGTTTGCCAGGCCGATGCAGCTGCGGTCAAACGTCTTCAATGGGAGTCGAATCCCATCAGCTCCGGTCGAGGTTGACCCACAGTGCCCGTGCAGTCTCGTTCGATCGGTTGACGATCCGATGGGGTCGATTCGAGTCGTAGCCGATCGAATCGCCAGGAGAGAGCGAGTAGGAAGTCCCGTCGACGTCGATGCACAGCTCGCCTTCGAGGACGAAGCCGTATTCGAATCCGCCGTGGTGGAGCTCCGATCGGCCGACCGCCCCTCCGGGGCGTACTGGTTGATCGCGATCTCGACACCCCGGACCCGGTCATCTCGCAGCACACGCCTGGTCACGCCGGCATTCGTTGCGAACTCTCGCTGATCGGAGGCCCGAATGACCGGCTCCTCCCGAGCGGCCGACTCGCCCGGTACGAGGTCGCTCATGTGAACGCCGAGCGCGTGCGCCACCGACACGAGGGTGCCTATGGAGGGGCTCGTCTTTCCCCGTTCCACCAAGCTGAGAAGCGAGGGGCTCAGTCCGGTCATGTCTGCCATGGCCTGGAGGGTGAGGCTGCGGTCCGTTCGCAACTCCCGGACCCGATTCCCGATCGCCTGCACCGTGGTCGCGGCACGATCACTCATGTCGACTTCGACACCGACGACCTGCTCGCTGGTTGCACCGCTTGTCACGTCTTCGCTCCCCTGAACACCGAGACACGAGATTAGCCGTGCCGTGAAGACCCCCACGCCTGGGGTATTTGTTAGCGTAGATCAATCTCGTTGGGCAGGGCTCAAATTCCTGCGGATCGCTACAGGAGGTCCACGAATGTTCGCATCAGACGTGCGCGACGGCATGAGAATCGATTGGGATGTGGCGATCGAGATGGATGACGGCCTCGTCTTGCGGGCCGACGTATACCGGCCCGACGACGATCGACCTCACCCCGTGCTGCTGACCTACGGGCCGTACGCCAAGGGACTCCCCTTCCAGGTCGGCTACCCGAGCGCATGGAACCGGATGGCCGAAAAGCACCCCGACGTCACGGCCGGCTCGACCAACAAATACCAGAACTGGGAAGTGGTCGATCCCGAGAAGTGGGTCCCGCACGGCTATGCATGTGTCCGGGTCGACTCCCGAGGGACCGGCCGGTCACCGGGTCACGTCGATCACTTCTCACCCCGGGAAACCAAGGACTTCTACGACTGCATCGAGTGGGCAGGCGTTCAGTCCTGGTCCAACGGCAAGGTCGGCCTCAACGGGATCTCGTACTACGGCATCAACCAGTGGCACGTTGCTTCGCTCCAACCGCCGCATCTCGCCGCGATGTGCATCTGGGAAGGCGCAGCCGACTGGTATCGGGACATGACCCACCACGGCGGGATCCTGTGCACCTTCTGGGACAACTGGTACGACATGCAGGTCAAGACCGTCCAGTACGGGCTGGGCGAACGGGGCGGGCGCAACCCCAACACCGGCCAGCTCATCTGCGGGGACGACGAGCTGAGCGAGGACGAACTCGCCGCCAACCGGTGCGATTTCGGCAACGACATCCTCGCCCACCCCCTCGACGACGACTACCACAAGGATCGGTCACCCCAATGGGACAAGGTGATCGTTCCGCTGTTCACGGCCGCCAACTGGGGAGGCCAGGGGCTTCACCCCCGAGGCAATTTCGAAGGTTTCATCCGGGCGGCCTCGACCGAGAAGTGGCTCGAGGCGCACGGCATCGAGCACTGGACCCATTTCTACACCGACTACGGGCGCGAACAGCAGCTCCGATTCTTCGACCACTTTCTCAAGGGGGAGGGAGACGGCTGGAGAGACCAGCCGCCGGTCTTCCTTCAGGTCCGGCATCCGGGCGAGGTGTTCGAGTCCCGGTCGGAAACGGACTGGCCGATTCCCCGCACCGTGTGGACCGAGTACTACCTCCACCCCGATCTCAGCCTTTCGACGGCACCCCACTGACTCCGCCGACCTGACCTTCGAGGCGCTCGGCGAAGGGCTCACCTTCACCACCGAGCCGCTCGTCGTACCCACCGAGTTCACCGGCCCGCTGGCCTCCAAGCTGTGGGTGTCGTCCTCGACCACCGATGCAGACCTCTTCCTCGTGTTCCGGGCGTTTGCCCCCGACGGCGAGGAGGTCGTATTCCAGGGCGCCATCGACCCCCACACGCCGCTCGCCCAGGGATGGCTGCGTTCGTCACACCGGAAGCTCGACCCCGACCTGTCAGAGCGGTGGCGTCCGTACCACACCCACGACGAGATCCAGCCGCTCTCACCCGGCGAGGTGTACGAACTCGACATCGAGTTGTGGCCTACATCCATCGTGGTTCCGGCCGGCTACACGGTGGCGCTGAGTGTCCTGGGCCGGGACTACGAATGGGGAGGAGACACGTCGGGGCTGAAGCTCTCGAACTTCAAGAACGAGTTGAAAGGCTGCGGCCCGTTCCTTCACAACGACCCGCGCGATCGACCCGCCGAGGTCTTCGGCGGCACGACGACCCTTCACATCTCTCCCGAGCGGCCTGCCCACCTGATCGCACCCGTGATTCCCGACAAGGAGTGACATTGACCCACACCAGCTTCCCTCGCCGGGTCCTCGACGTTCCCGAAGCCGCCCCGCCGTCCGAGCTGCCGGCGTCGCCGGCGGTCGTCGCAGGCCCATTCGTCTTCGTCGGCTCGACCAGCGCCTCCAACTGGACCGATGGCCTGCCGGAGGGTGCGCGGCCGAGACCCGGGCTTCCCTATTCGGACGGCAACCCGGTCCTGCTGGAGACGAGGGAGATCTACCGGAAGCTGGACGCGGCGCTCCAGGCGGGAGGCTCGTCGTTCGAAGAGACGGTCCAGATCAATCAGTGGCTGGCTTCCTATCACGGCGACGTGGAACGTGACGGACCCGAACGCGACCAGCACGCCCTCTTCTGGGAGAAATGGCGGTCGATCATCGTGCCCTGCCTCGACGCCCGCAACGAGTTCATCCTGGACCAGCGTCCGGCCAGCTGCGCAATGCCGGTCGACCGCCTGCTCTGCTCGGACTCGACCGTGGAGGTCCAGATCGTCGGACTGGTCGAGGGGTGCGGCATCACCAAACGGGCGTACGAGCACGACGTCCACATGCCGCTGGGCGGGTACTCCATCGGCATGGAGTCGGGACCGTTCCTGTTCACGGCGGGTTTCATCCCGACCAACTTCGTCACCGGCGCGGCCGACGGCGTGGCCGTACCCGACCACATCTGGTACGGGAACCGCACCTACAACGAAGTGGCGGAGACGCTCCGCCAGTTGAAGGTCACGGTCGAGGCAGGAAACGGCCGTTGGGAGGACACCGTCAAGGCGACGGTGTACGTCACACCGCTCGCCCTCCGCAACCTGCCGGCCATCGATGCTGCTTTCCAGCGATTCTGGCCCGAGAACCCGCCCGCCCGAGCCATCGTTCCGGTCACCGGCATCGGTGGCCTCAACGACGGCAACATCGAGATCTACCTGACTGTCGCCCGTCCCGAGTTCGGCGGCGAGAAGACGCCGATCCATACCGACAAGGCGCTCCCCGCCCTCGGGTACGCACCCCAGGCCGTCAAGTCCGGGCCCCTTCTCTATCTGTCGACGGTTCAAGGCAGAACACCCGACGGCGCACCCCCGTCCCACGCCGTGAACGACCGAACCTTCCCCTTCTTCGGGCGGTCCGTGAGGGAGGAAGTCCGGCTCATCCAGGAGAACATCAACTCCATCTGCGAGGCCGCAGGCACTTCCATCGACCAGGCCGTGAAGACGGAGCTGTACTTCAACGACTTCGCCGACCTCTCCGCTGCGCTCCCGGTGTGGGCGGATGCGTTCACCGACGGATATCCGGCGTCAGGGTTCTTCGAAGGATTCCCCCACCTCAACGAGGTCCCGGGATGCCGGCTGACCGTCGACATGGTGGTGGCCTGTCCCGATTGAGACAGGCGCACGCCGTCAAGACAGGGCGTGCGCCTTCAGGTCTTCGATGCGGCACACCTCGAGGGCCGCCTCGTGTGTGGAGGCGAGAATCACGGGCGGCGCGAACCCTGCTTCGAATGCCTCCTGCCAGCGCGACGCGCACAGGCACCACCGATCGCCGGGCACCAAGCCCGCAAACCCGTATGCCGGCATCGGCGTGGACAGATCATTGCCGGCCCGCTTCGAGAACTCGAGGAACTCGGCGGTCATCTCGGCGCACACGACGTGAAGACCGAGATCATCCGGCCCGGTGTTGCAGCAGGCATCCCGGAAGAACCCGGTCAAGGGTTCGATCGAACAGGGCATCAATTCGGTGCCGAGCACACTCAGGGCCATCTCAGCGTCTCGGCAGGTCGCGTTCGAGGAGGTTCTCGAAGCCGAGTTCGACACACAGCTCCTCGAACCTCGGGCCATCGACGCCGATCCAACGCAGGTCTTCGAGCGACTCCGTGATCGGTACGTCGAGCCGGAGTGTCGTCAGCTCCCGGAACAAGAGAGCGTCATCCATTCGCTCCACCAGAGTCGCGGCCAGCTTGGAAGCGCCGCGGACGGTGACGTCCCACTCGTCGGCGTCTGACGGAATGGCCTCGATGTGCTCGTACCTGGCCAGAATCGTCGAGGCCGACTTGGCGCCCCACCCCGGCAACCCGGGCACACCGTCGGCGGTGTCACCGACCAACGCCAGATAGTCGGGGATCGACTTGGGAGAGACACCGAACTTCTCGAAGACATCCTCTTCGGCCAACCGTTTGCGTTCCCGCCGGTTGAACGAGACAACCCTGTGCCCATCGACCATCTGCATGAGATCCTTGTCGGGCGTGAGGATCACAACCTCATCCACGTCGTCCTTCCACCGGGCGGCGGCGGTGGCGATGGCATCGTCGGCCTCGAACTCCACCATCGACCACAACGTGACGCCCAGCGCCCGGAACGCCCTGTCGGCGAGCGGGAACTGGGCCCACAGGGCCGGCTCGATCCCCGCCCCGGTCTTGTAGCCCTCGAACATGTCGTTGCGGAACGACTCGATCACCTGGTCGGTGGCGACCGCAGCGTGGGTCACATCCGGGTCGGTGAGAAGGGCGAGAGTCGAGTCGATGATCCCCCGAATGGCTCCGACCTCCCGACCGTCGGGAGCCGTGCGGGGCGGCACTCCGTAATACGAACGGAAGAGCTCATAGGTACCATCGAGAAGGTGGAGGAACACACACACGATCCTAGGGAACCAGGGGACCCCTGGCGCGCCGCCGCCGAGAGCTGGTCGGACGTCGGAGACAAGCTGCGCGACAAGTACTCCGAGCTGGTCGGCGACGACGGCCCATCCGAGAACGACGTTCGATCCGCGTTGAAGACACTCGGGACCGCGGTCCAGGCCGTTTTCGACTCGTTGGGTGCCGCCATGCGCGACCCCGAGGTTCGAACGCAGGTGAAGGACGCCACCGCCGGTTTCGCATCGGCGGTGGGCCAGACCTTCAGCGAACTCGGCGAAGAGATACGCCGGGCGGCCGGGTCTCCCCCCGAAGGCCCCGTAGATGCCGACTCGGAAGAGTGACCCGACGCCGTGACGACGCCGCCGCTCGTTTCGGTCGCCGAACTGGCGACCTCGTCGCACCCCCGCGTGTTCGACACCCGGTGGTACCTCGCCGATCATGACCGCGGGCGCGCCGAATACGCCCGGGGCCACATCCCAGGAGCCGTGTTCGTCGACCTGGAGACCCAGCTCAGCGCCCGCCGCGGGCCCGGTCGACACCCGTTGCCCTCGCCGGTCCGTTTCGCAGCCACATTGGGACGCCTTGGCGTCACTCCGGAGTCCAGCGTCGTCGTCTACGACGATGCGGGCGGTGCCATCGCCGCGCGGATGTGGTGGATGATGCGAGCACTGGGCCACATGGACGTGCGCGTCCTCGACGGCGGATACCAGGCATGGACCGCAGCCGGCCACGCGGTGAGCACCGACTCCCCAACCGTGGAACCGGTGCCGTACCCGGTGCTCATGTCAGATTGGCCGCTGACGGTGACCGCCGACGAAGTCGCAGCCGGAGGGCGGGTCACCCTCGTCGACGCCCGCGCACCCGAACGCTATCGAGGCGATACCGAACCGGTCGACGCCCGGGCAGGCCACATCCCAGGGGCAGTGAACGTTCCCCACGCCGCCAACCTCGACCCAAACGGCCTCCATCTTCCTCGCGACGTCCTGGCGGACCGATACGCCGGAATCGGTCCGGACCCAATCGTCTATTGCGGAAGCGGGGTCACTGCCTGCGCCGATATCCTCGCCATGGAGACGGTCGGTATCACCGGAGTTCGCCTGTACCCAGGGTCGTGGAGTGATTGGTCCTCCGATCCGGAGCGACCCGTCGCCACCGGCGATCTGCCCGGATGATGGACGAGGCGACCCTCGCAGCGATCGAAGCCACGGACTTCCCCGCCCTCCAACGGATCATCGACGGCCACTGCCAGACCCGTGACTGGGGGGCGCTCGACCGTCTCCGCCTGCACTGCCGGCACGCTCTCGAGCGCGGAAAACAGTTGTGGGGGGTCGAGGAGCACATCAGGTACCGCCTGACCCTCGAGGCGCCGGGTGACATCGCTGCGGCAGTCGTCGGCGAAGGCCCGGCGCGCTTCACCCTGGGACCTCTCACCGAGGTGGCGGCCTCCTCCCACAGCTGGGCCGAACTCGAACCGTGGCTCGACCCGAGCCCATGGCGCGACACCGTCGCCCACGAACGGGTGATGAGAGGCGAGGACCTCTCCGGGTGGGACGCAGCCGTGTTCGACATCCCGCTCCAGATCCAGGACTGGGAGCCCCGGTATCCCCTCGCCGAGTACAAGGCCGACCGGGTCGAACAGGCCTCGCCCACCATGCCACCAACCACGATCCAGACCCTGGGACCACCCGGGCGGCCCGCCGATGAGCACGAATCGGAAGAAGCCCTCCACGCCGTGACCGCGGTATGGGTGGAGCAGTCCAGCGGCAGATGCGAGACGCGAGTCGTCGAAGGCGATGCGGGTTCGGCCATCGCCGCGTTCGGCCTCCGAGAAGCCGGGATGGCCAGGGTCGAGCCATCCGACGCCCTCGCCTGGCTCGGATGGGCCGGCTCGGTCGGGGGCCGGCACGGGCGGCGCAGAGGCGCCGCGGCGGGGCGGTTTTCGGCGTGGTGGGCAGTTGCTCACCTCGCAGCCGTCGATTGGCCCGTAGAACCCGAAGAACTCGGCTCCGCCATCGGCGAACTCACGTGGTACCTGTGGTCCGACGGGTCGACCGGTGGCTGGCGGTTGAACCTCGCCGTCGAAGACCCCGACCACGGCCTGGCCTGGGCGATCGCGTCGGTCGACACCGACGACGACTGAATCATCCCTCTCCTGAACGCAACTTCCTGATGATCCCGGGCATCGTCCGAAACGCATACGCGGCGGCGCGCCTCGACACGATCGGTGACACCGGCGAAAGCACAGCGTGCCTGAGCCCAGCCTCCCCGAGCTCACGGAGCGCCGCAACCACCTGATCCGGGGTTCCCGCGATCAGGTTGGACGCCACCACGGAGGCCGGAACCCGTTCGATGGCCGACTCGACCTCGGCCCGGCTGTAGGCGGTCGGGATGATCTCGGTCATGCCGCCGAATCCTTCGCCGAACGGGTGCGTGAGCCCACGGGCTTGCCACATGTAGTCCGGGGCCAGCAAGCCGAGGTAGCGCACCGCCGGATGTGAAACCTGACGCTCGACATCGGCCTCGTTCCGGCCCACGAGGTAGAAGACCTGCATCGACGGTACGATCGCCGAAGGGTCACGACCCCAGTCGACGGCCGAAGCCTTGACCCGAGCCAGTGACCGGGCGTAGTCGTCGGGGGCCATGGGCAGAGCCGGATACCAGCCGTCTGCGAACCGTCCCGTGAGCCGGAGCATGCGCGGACCGTGGGCGGCAACCCACAGCCGGGGCGTACCGGCCTTCCCGGCCTTCAGATCGAAAACCGCCCCGTCGAGGTTGTAGAAGGTGCCTTCGAAGTCGATCGGGCCATCGGCATCGAAACACAGCCTGATCACCTGAAGTGCTTCTTCGAGACGCGAGACGGGACGGTCGAAGTTCAGCCCGTAGGGCGTGATGTTCTCCGCCTCGCCGGAACCGATCCCGAGAATCGGAGCGTGGCGGGTGAGGTGGCTGAGGGTCAAGGCAGCCTGAGCGAGCAGCACCGGATGCCGGCGCACGGGTTCGGTGACGCCGATCCCCAAGCGCATGCGACCCAACCGAGTTGCGAAGTGCCCCGCGTAGACCTGCCAGTCGTAGAACGCGTCCGCCGAGGATGAACCCCTCGCCATCCAGGTGAACTCCGGCGTCCACATCGACCGAGGAAAGAAGCCGGTGAAGTGATCGACCATCCAGGCCGACTCGGCACCGAACAACCGACCGATCCTCACGAAGGCATTCGACGCGGCCAGTGGGGGCGACGTGCCGACCGAGATTCCGACGTCTATCCGTGGGTGATGCACCCGGGGAGGCTACCGGGTGAATCCACACACGGTTCGCGGGTCAGGCCACGCTCACACGCACGCTGTGATAGCCCGTGGCACCATCCGGTGCGGGCGGAGCCACCGCCTCGGTTTGGGTCTGACCATCCCCGTCCGTGGCACGGACCTGGATGACATAGGTGCCAGGGGCAGGGTCCCAGGCCAGGTTCCATTGGATCCAGGCGTCTTTCGACAACGGATCCGACAGCTCTGCCTCGACCCAGTCGCCCTCGTCGATCCGGACCTCTACCCGGGAGATGCCGCGTCCCGGCGCCCACGCCACGCCGGCGATCGCTCTCGGCCCGGCGGCCGCCGTGCCAACGGGCGTGTCGATGCGAGACTGAGTTTTGATCGGGGCTTCCTTGGCCCATCCGCGCGGGATCCAATACGCATCGAATCCGTCCCACGTGGTGAGCTCGATGTCCTGGAGCCACTTCGTGGCCGAGACATACCCGTACAGCCCCGACACGACGAGTCTCGCCGGGAACCCGTGTTCGAAGGGAAGCGGCTCACCGTTCATACCCACCGCCAGCAGCGCTTCCCGACCGTCGTAGACGGCGTCGATCGGGAAGCCAACGGTGAAGTCGTCGACCGAACGGGCTACCAGCTGTTCGGCGCCGTCGCCCACTCCCGCCAGGTCGACCACGTCCTTCAGCGGGACGCCCAACCATCGGGCGTTGCCAACGAGTCCGCCGCCAACGTCGTTGGAGACGCAGCTGATCGTGATGTATCGCTCGACCATGGGCATGTCGAGGATGTCCTGATAGGTGAGCGAGACCTCACGCCCGACCCTCCCCTTCAGGTGAAGCGTCCACGTGGCGAGGTCGACCTGGGGCACCGTCAAGGGCGCCGTGTCGATCCTGTAGAAGTCCTCGTTCGAAACGATGATTGGCGTTATCCCCTCGACGGCCAGGTCCGATGCGGCGTCCGCCGGACCGACCACCTCGACCGCAGCCGGGAGCACGACCTCGTCACGCCGCGCCAGCATGATGCGGGTCCTCTCGGCTAGATACCGTCCCCCGGCCGCAGCCACCACAGCGAGCGCCGCGACCGCTCCGGCCCGGCCGAGGAACGCCCGCCGGGAAGGGTCCGCCTCGGCCCGTGGCCGTTTCAACCAGCCGGTGACGGCGAAACCGACGGCGGCCGACACGGCACCGTTCGCCAGAGCCGCCACAACAGATGTGTTGGGGTTTCTGGCCGCAGCGAGGGCGGCGATGAGACCGAACGCTCCGAACACCGCTGCCCGGACTCCCTTGCCTGCCCGGCCGACCGCCATACCCAGCGCCAGCGCGACGACGACGATCCCGACCGCCAACACGAGCTTGTCGGCTGTACCGAAGGTGGCGATCGCCCAGTCCTTGATCGGCTTGGGAACCGTGTCGATGACGAATGTGGCGATGCCCAGTACGAGCGAAGGGACGGAGTCGACGAGCCCCGCCGACAACTCGGAGGCAGCCAGGGCGGCTGCGACCCCCAACGCTCCGGCGGCAGCCGGAGGGCCGGGAGTCCGTTCCACCTCCGGGCTCTGTTCGGTGATCTGCATGCCGACAATGTAAGGAGAGTCCGAATGTCAGGAGAAGTCCGGACGGCAGGAGTTTCGCGGCTGTTCACTGAGCCGGCGCCGCAAGGCGGCTGAGCGGAGGGAGGTGGGCGTTAGATTTCGACGCTGATGCCGGATCCCCGCTCAGCCCTCCGCAACCGCGCGCTGTCCATCGGGCTTTCCACGGTGCCGTTCGGTCTTGCCTTCGGAGTTGCCTGCGCGCAAGCAGGCCTCGAGTGGTGGGAGGCGGCCGGGTTTTCGACCGTCGTATTCGGTGGCAGCGCCCAATTCGCCGCCGTAGGCGTACTGGCGGATGGCGGAGCCGTCGGTGCCGCCATCGCTGCCGGGGCGCTGCTCAATCTCCGATCGGTTGCTTTCGGGCTGCTCCTGGCACCCAGCCTCCAAGGTCCCTTGTGGTGGCGCGCACTCGTGTCCCAGTGGATGATCGACGAGTCCACGGCAGTAGCGGTCAGCGCCGATGATCCGGTGCTGCGTCGCTATGGCTATCTGGCCGGCGGGTTGTCGGTGTTCGTGCTCTGGAACGCTGCCACGCTGGTGGGCGTGCTCGCGCTGGGACGGGCCGGTGATCTCGTGACGCGCTGGGGCCTCGACGCAACCATTCCGGCGGCATTTCTCGCGCTGTTGTGGCCTCGACTCGCCGACCCGGCGCAGCGTCGGGCCATGGCGCTCGGTGTGGCCATCGCCATCGCCCTCACCCCGATCGCACCGCCCGGGATTCCCATCGTGGCTGCAGTTCTCGGCGTCCTCGCGGGGCTCGAGCGCTCATGAGTCCCGCCACGCTCACGTTTCTGGGGCTCGGACTCTTGTCGTATGCGTTCAAAGCGGCGGGACCGTTGCTCCTTGGCGGCCGGCGGATGCCCCGATCGCTCGAACGACTGGCGACGCTCGTCCCTGGCCCGCTGCTGGCGGCACTGGTCATCGCGTCGAGCATCGTGGTCGACCGGTCCTTCGTCTTCGACGCTCGCCTGGCGGGCCTGGCCGCTGCGGCGATCGCCCTGAGGTTGCGGGCCAACTTCGTGGTCGTGGTGATCGTCGCCGCCGCCACCACCGCCGTGGCCCGGGCGGTCCTCGGTTGATACGCTCCGCCCCATGGATGTGGTCGTGGGCGACGATGGACTGGAGCGATGCTGGTGGGGGGCGTCAACCCCCGACTATGCCCGCTACCACGACAGCGAATGGGGATTCGGTGTCACCGATGACAACCGGCTGTTCGAGAAGGTGTGTCTCGAGGGGTTTCAAGCCGGACTGTCCTGGCTGACGATCCTCCGCAAACGCGAGAACTTCCGCGCCGCCTTCGCCGGGTTCGATCCCACCCTCGTCGCCGAATTCAAAGAGAGCGACGTCGAGCGACTGCTGGCCGACGCGGGAATCGTCCGCCACGCCGGAAAGATCCGGTCGACGATCAACAACGCGGGACGGGCCATCGAATTGATCGACGAGTATGGATCGCTGGCCGCCTACTTCTGGCCTCACGCCGATCCGGGTTCCGCGCCGCCCGAAACGATCCCGGCCACGACGCCGGCATCGACCAGCCTCTCGAAGGAACTCAAGCGGCGGGGGTGGTCGTTCGTCGGTCCCACGACCATTTACGCCTTCATGCAGGCCATGGGGCTCGTGAACGATCACCTAGCCGGTTGCCACGTCCGGGAGGATGCCGAACGGTCACGGTTGTCGGCCCGGAAACGTGTGCTGGATTGAGCCGACGGGGCCCGCAATACAGCGGTATGGTGCCGCGGTGGCCGTGACCCCCCCTTCCTTCACGATCGGGATCGAAGAGGAATATCTTCTCGTCGATCGCCAAACCCGAAACCTCGTTGCCGACCCGCACCCCGACCTGTGGGAGGATGCCCACCGGCGGCTCGGGTCGGCGGTCATGCCGGAGTTGCTGAAAGCACAGATCGAAATCGCCACCCGACCACACTCGGACACGAGCGCCCTCCGAGACGACTTGAAGGCGATGCGGTCGGAGGTGTCGAACGCAGCTTCCAAGTTCGATGCCGCCATCATTGCGTCCTCGACCCACCCGTTCGCCCTGTGGTGGGAGCAACAACACACCGACAAGGACCGGTATCTGCTCCTGGCCCAGGACCTGGCCGTGGTGGGTCAGCGGTTGGTCATCTGCGGGATGCACGTGCATGTCGCCATCGAGGACCCGGACCTCCGGATCGACCTCATGAATCAGGTCACATACTTCCTGCCTCACCTCCTTGCGTTGTCGACCTCATCGCCGTTCTGGGGAAGCCGCAACACCGGGCTCAAGAGCTACCGCATGAATGTGTTCCGCACGCTCCCCCGCACGGGGTTTCCCGAGCACTTCGAGTCTTGGGCGGAGTATCAGCGCCATGTCGACGTGCTCGTCAACGCCGGTCTCATCGAGGACTCGTCCAAACTGTGGTGGGATGTCCGCCCTTCGGCCAGGTACCCGACGCTGGAGATGAGGGTCTGCGACATCTGCACCCGCTGGGAGGATGCAATCGCCATCGCCTCGTTGTACCGGTGTCTCTTGCACATGCTGTACAGGTTGCGGCGGGACAATCAGCGTTGGCGGACCTACGCCAACATGCTCGTGTCGGAGAATCTGTGGCGTGCCCAGCGTTATGGGGTCGAAGCCAGCCTCATGGATTTCGGCGAGTCCACCTTGGTGCCGTTCGCCGATCTCGCCGACGAAATGGCGTTCCTCGTTCAGCCCGATGCCGAGATCCTCGGGTGCGTCGACGAGATCGACCACATCCGCACCATCGCACGAGACGGCACGTCGGCACGTCGTCAGGTCGAGACGTACACGGCTGCCCTGGCTTCCGGCGCCGGCGAGTCCGAGGCCTTGCAGGCCGTCGTGGACGAACTCATCCGCGACACCACCCTCGGCCTCTGAGGGCGGCCGCCCCGGTGGGGGTCAGCGGAGTTTCCAGCGGTACCAGAGGACCGCGGCCGGCTCGCGCACGAGCCACAATGGACCCCGCTCCCGGCACGACTCCGACGGCACACCAGCAACGTCGAACCCCAGCCGACCGGCAGCGAACACGGCCCGAGGGAGGTGGAACGGCTCGGTGACGATCAGCATCCGGGAACCCAACCCCCGTTCGTCGAGCAGCGCCTTCGAGTACGTCAGGTTCTCGATGGTCGACGTTGCCTTGGACTCGATCACGATCTGGTCCGGTTCAAGCCCCATCTCGACGGCGAGGCCGGCCATGGATTCGGCTTCCACCAGGCCGTCCCGAGGATCGAACCCTCCCGTCACCACCAGCACCGGGGCGAGACCGTTCTCCACCAGCCTCACGCCTTTGCCCACCCGGGACCGCATGCACGGATTCGGTTGATCGCGCAACTTCGAGCTCGTGCCCAGTACGACCACGGCGTCCGCGGGCTCGGGGTCGGACCAAGTCTGGCGTTGGGCGATGAACGTCAACCCCGCCCCCCAGGCTCCGATGCCAACCGCCCCCACGGCAAAGGTCAGGAAACGGCGGACCCTCACCAGGCCCGACCGCCCGATGGGGACACCAGGATGGGAACGGAGTAGGTGGCAGAGAAGCCCTCGACCGTCGTGCCCAGTCCCTCCTCGATCGCACGGCGGTACTTGGCGACATACTCCGGGTGATCTGCGGCGCCGGGGTGGCTCCTGTCGATACGGGCTCGACCAACCATCACCCCGACGCTCCCCCCCTGCTCGTCGGAGTTGAAGTTGAGAGCCACGGTCGGGCTCCGCTCGATGTTGACGATCTTCGGGGTGTCCGCCGAGTACACCAGCACGTCGTCACCGGTCCACCAGAACCACACCAACGAAGGCTGCGGTGAGCCCGAGTCATCCGTGGTTGTGAGCCAAACGAGCCTGTCGGATTCGAGCCGCTCGAGGAGACGACGCCCCACATCGGTGTTCCAATTCATGAAAGTCCTCCTTGGGAGCCAATGACACTAGGTTCGGAGCTCACTCGACTCGAAGGAACTCGCCATGCCCCGACCAATCCGCCTCGCCGTTCAACTCCACCCGCAGCACGCCGAGTACGACCAGATCCGCCGGGCCGCGATGCACGCAGAGGAAGCCGGGGTGGACATCATCTACAACTGGGACCACTTCTTCCCCCTCTACGGTGGCTCGCCCGATTCGACCACCGGCAAACATTTCGAGTGCTGGACGATGCTCGCATCGTGGGCAGAGGTCACCGAACGAGTGGAGATCGGTGCGCTCGTCACGTGCAACACCTACCGAAATCCGGAGTTGTTGGCAGACATGGCCCGCACCGTCGACCACATCTCGAACGGCCGGCTGATCCTCGGCATCGGGGCCGGGTGGTTCGAGAAGGACTACACCGAGTACGGCTACGAATTCGGGACGCCAGGTTCTCGTTTGGCGGATCTGGCCACCGCACTCCCACGGATCGAAAGCAGGCTGGCGGCGCTCGACCCCGCACCAACCCGCGACATCCCCATCCTCATCGGCGGCGGCGGCGAGAAGAAAACGCTGCGCTACACCGCCCGCCACGCCGACATCTGGCACGGCTTCGGCGATCCCGACACGATCAAGCGCAAGAACGCCATCCTCGATGACTGGTGCAAAACAGAAGGAACCGATCCGTCTGCCATCGAGCGATCGGCCGGCGTCGAGTCGGATCAGTTCGAACGCGGCGATGAGATGATCGCGGCGGGTGCCACCCAGATCACGATTGGCCTGAACGGACCGGACTACGACCCCGCAAAGATCGCCGACTGGGTCGCGTGGCGGAACGAGAAGAACCGCTGACGAGCAAGGAGCGTTCGAATCGCCGGACGAAGACGAACGTCCACGCCGCGGCCACGATCCACCCACCGAGCGTCCACCACGGGTTCGGTACCGGCTCCCATAGGGCGCGAAGAGCCCACCATGTGGGAACCGCGCCCAGCGCCCAGATGTGCGGAACGGACCACGCGATGAGCGGCAGGTAGAAGGGCAGCGCCATCAGCTTCATCACCGCCACCGCCTGCCCCCGATCGCGGGCGACGGCGGCGATGAACATCGCCGGCACCGGTGTGATCGCCGCAGCGGTCGCCGCCACGCCCACCCAGTTCTCGAACCGGGCGAGCACGAGACCCAACCCCACCGCCAAGCCGGTGGTGACGACAGCGCCGGACAGCCGGTACACGAGCAGCGTGCGGATCCCGCCGTTGGAGACGGCGAAGGCGGGGAGGAGGCCCGCATCTCTGTCTTCGGCGAGCAACAGCCCACACACCGACCCAACCATGATCGGGGTGTGGGCTACGAGAACGAACCCCCACAACAGCCTCCGGTCGAGCACGACCCCGTACGTGTCCATCAACTGCGAGGTGAGGAGGCCCTCGCCGAGCCAGAGCGCGAGAACGAGGGTCGGTATGCCTGCCAGCACCAGCGTCAGGATGCGATCGCCGGCGAGAGTGCGAGCGTCGGCCGACATGAGGGCTCTCCACGCCGGCCCGTGAGCGCTCAAGAGCTTGCGGCGCATTTGCTTGCCGATGGTTGCTGCGACCGGATCGAAGCCGGATCGAAGGACGAACACCCACAACGCCGCGATGGACAGCACGAGGACGGCGACCTCCACGAGTCCGCCGGCCCCTCCGACGAGCCGGAGTCCGGCGGTCGCCGGTGACAGCACCAACCAGTTCGAGTCGAGCACCCGCAATCCATCCGCGATCGCCGGCACGAGGAGCGGCACCGCCACGCCCGGCACCCGTCCGAAGTAGGCGGTGAGCGTCGTGGCGTTCTTCATCATCGCCAGCCCGAGCAGAGTGAAGAGCACGCTGAGGGGCGCCGCTGCCCCGGCCACGTTCATCACCTGTGTGGAACCGGCAACGACCGCCAGTGCCGCCGCGCAGGGAACAACGAGCCCGGCGACGAGCCCAACCCGCACCACGACCGCAGTCGAACGCCGGAGTGGGGTCATCATCAATGCGGCGGTGACACCGCTGGTCCTCTCCATCGCCTCGAGGGCCGGGATGAAGAAGAATCCGAGAGCTGCGACGTCCATGAAAAGCACCCAGGCCATGACCTCGACCCTGACACCATGCGGAACGACGGCGAGGACGCCGGCCCAGGCCACCGTGGAGACGAACGCGGTGGCCACGACACCGTGCCGCATGAACAGCCGCATCTCCGTACGCAGCATGGCGGCGAAGCTCGACTCCACACGGCCGGTGGTCGATGCCACGTCGGCACGGGTTGCCAGTGGGTCGCTCCCGCCGGGCGCGGCGCTCACCTACAGACTCCTTCCCGTGACATCGACGAACACCTCGTCGAGTGAGGCTTCGGCAGTGTGAATCGTCTCGATCACCCCGGACGACACGAGTCTCTGCAATTCTGGCCCTGAGTCGTCGAGCGGCAGTGTTGCCTCGGCGAGCTCGCCGTCGATCCGGTATTCCACCCGCACGAATCGGCGCCCGTGTTCGAGTTCGAGAGCGCGAGGCGTGTTCTGGGCAGCGATCGTCCCATCCACGACAAAGGCGACCCGATCGCAGGTAGCCGAAGCCGTCGCCATGTCGTGGGTCGTCAAGAAGACCGTACGCCCCAGGGCGCGGCGTCGGTCGATGATCTCGCGCACCAGCTTGGTGTTGACGGGATCGAGTCCGCTCGTGGGCTCGTCGAAAAACAGGATGTCGGGGTCGTGGAGCATGGATCGCGCCAGGTTCAACCTGATGCGCATCCCCTTGGACAGACTGGCGACCGGTTCGCCGGCGACGTGGCCTAGACCGACTTCCTCGAGGGCCTCCGCTACGCCCACGGTGGCACACCGGTGCAGCCTCGAGAACGTGGTGAGATCTTCGGCGACGGTCAGCCTCGGGTAGCCGACAGGCAGTTCGAACGACACGCCGATCGCGTCGTAGAGATCTCGGCCCCAGTCCGCGATGCCGGTCCCGAGGATGGCGACGGATCCGGTCCACCCGTGGAGGAGCCCGGTGATGATGCGCTGCGTCGTGGTCTTTCCCGCTCCCGACGGCCCGAGGAACCCGAACACCTCTCCCCGTTCGATGGCGAACGTCATCCCGTCGACCGCGGGTAGCGACCGGCCCGGGTAGGTGTACGAGAGGTCTTGGACCTCGATGACGGGCGTCACGATTCGCCTGCCATCGCTGCGAACCCGCGCTTTACGAGTTCTCCGAGGGAGACCTCACCCGAGCGTCGCGTCCACTCGGCGATCGCCTGCGTGAGGACACCCACGATGGCTCCGGCCATCGCCTTGTGCTCGAACGCCGGAGCCTCACGCCCGAAGAGCCGCGCCAGGCCCTCGATCATGGCGAATGAGTTGGCGTCGGCGGCCGCACGCAATGCCGGTTCCCGGAGGATCAGCCGGGCCCGACGGAGCACGACTTCCCGCTCGACGTCGTACATGCGGTCGAGTTCGCGCTCGAGTCCCTTGCGGGTTGCTTCGATTGGTGAGGATCCCGCCTCCAGCTCCGAGGCGATCGCCTCGAACAACGGTGGGTCGTAGTCGTCCCACAGAACGATCCCCTCCTTGGTCCCGAACCACCGGTACACAGAGATGGGCGACACTTCGGCGGCGGCAGCGATCTCTTCGACGGTCACGGCCGCGAACCCCTGCCCTTCGAAAAGCGCTATGGCGGCCAGCTGGACCCGGTGCATGGCGGCGAGCCGGTTGCGAACTCTCAACATGATAGTCACTATCTACAGACAGTTACTATCAATGTCAAGGGGTAGGCCCTCAAGGGGTGTTGAGAATGAACACCGGGCAGGGTGCCGTTCTCAGAACCGTTTCCACTCGATTCCCGAGATGGAGCCGAACCGAACCCGGCCGCAGGTCGGTGCCCAAGACGACGAGATCCGCCCGGTGGTCGACGGCCGCAGCCACGATGGCGTCGGCGATGATCGGCGCATGCCTCACCTCGGTTTTGGATCGGATGCCATACGCCGAGGCCAATCGTTCGAATCCCTCCACGATCTCGGACGCCTGTCTCCTCCGGCGGTCCATCGATGGCTCGGGAGCGCCTGTTCTGGCGTGCGCGTACTGCTCGACGACGTGAAGGCCGATGACTTCGGCATCGCCGGCGATGCGGAGCCCCAGCCTGGCGGCTCGCTCGGCGGCCGGAGACCCGTCGGACGGGATCAGTATCCGCCGCGGAGGCCACGCGACCTCGTCGAGATCGCGGCCCGTCACGATCAGGGTCGAACATGGAGCCAGCCGGGCCAGGTCATCGACGACGGGGTTGAAGAGCACGTCGGCGGTGCCGGGAGATTCCGGGGCACCCAGAATCAGCAGGTCGTAATCGGCTGAGGCGGCATCGAGGATCGACCTCACCGGATCGGCCCCGGTCACCACCCGCGTGGACGGGCGACTCGGGAACAGACCTGCGACCTCGTCCACGAACCAGGCGGCCACCGCCCGTTCCTCCTTGCGAGCAACCGCCAACAGGGTGACCGACGGGTTGGACTTGCCCATACGGAGAATATCGGCGACCACTCTGTGAACGGGGGCGATCCCCGTCCGAGGCCTGATCGGGATCAATACTCGCCTCGGTCCACCACCGTGACCCTCGCCACCTTCCAGGGCCAGCCGCCGCTCCTCCTCGGGATCGGGTTCTACCTTGGAGATGCACCAACGCACCATCGGTGGCGCGACCACCGAGGTCACGACCGCCGTCACCACGACCACCGAATACAGCTCGGGAGAGAGAATGCCGAGATCGAGCCCGATCGAGGCAATGATGATCCCGACAGCTCCCCGGGCGTTGAGTGCCGACCCATACGCAAGGGCGATCCAGTGGCGCTGACCGGCGAGACGGGCTCCAAGGTAGGCACCGCCCACCTTGCCTGCGACCGCAACGCCCAAGACCGCAAAGGTCATCAATATGAGGTCGCCATCGAGCAGATCGCCGATCCGAACCTTGAGCCCGGCGATCGCAAAGAAGACCGGCGCGAACACGGCCAGTGTGAACGTATGGAGACGCCTGACCATCTCCGCCGGAAGGCGCGGGCTCTGACCGAAGACGATCCCCGCTACGAACGCACCCAGCACGGCCTCGACCCCTATCGCCTGCGCGATCGCACCGACGCCGAAGGCGGAGGCGACCACGAGCGTGAAGACTCGATCCGGGCTCTTTCCCCGGTCTTGTACCAGCGCCAGCAGACCAACGAGAAACCTACGCCCGACCGTTGCAACCACTGCCAGGAACACGAGGATCGGGGCGGCCGCGCCCAGGATGCCGGCCAGGCCCCCACCTTCGTCCCCGGCCAGCGCGACCACGATGGACAACAAGACCCAGGCCACGGTGTCGTCGATCATCCCCGCGGCCAGCACGGTCTGACCGAAGTCCTTGCGAATCAGCCCGAGATCGAGGAGAACCTTCGCCACCACCGGTATCGCCGAGACCGCCAGCGCCGTCGCCAGGAACAGAGCGAACACACGCCGGGAACCGGGATCACCCAACGCCGAATCAGGCACCACCACCGACACCGCGAGCCCTGCAGCGAACGGGACGATCAATCCGCCCGCTGCGATCCACGTAGCCGTCCGAGCGTGTCTCCGGATCAGGGGTATGTCGGTCTCCAACCCTGTGATCAAGAGGAGGAGAATCGCCCCGATCAAGCCCATCATCTCGAGCAGGCGACCGGCCTCGGCCGATTCCGGAATGATCCATGCTCCGATCTCCGGAACGAGCGCCGACAGGACGGAGGGGCCCAGCAACACCCCCGCCAGGATCTCGCCGGCAACCGAAGGCTGTCCGAGCCGAGCCACCATCTCGCCCGCCAGTCTGGCCGCCACCAAGAGGACCGTGAAGGCCACCAGTACGTGCAGGATGTCTTCGTGAGACGCGGGCACCAAGCTCAGCACCACAGGGGGCGGTCCTCTCGACCACCGTCACGTTAACCGCGCCCGGATACGAATCGAACGGGCCCAGGCCCCCGTCCCGCTCCCTCTCCCGATCGAGGGGTTTCCCGAGTGCGCCCTCCGGACCAATGTGACTCGCGTCTACGCTGACCCGGTGATCGACGGCTTCGACCTCGAAGGATTGCGCGCCCTGATCACCGGTGGTTCCACCGGAATCGGCGCCGCCACCGCCCGGCGTTTCGTGGCCGCCGGTGCCGAGGTCGCCGTCGTCGCTCGCCGATCCGACGTACTCCGCGACCTGAAAGCCGAGCTCGGTTCGGGCTGTCATGTGATCTCGGCCGACCTGGCCGATGGCGAGGCGATCGAATCCGTGGTGGCAACCGCAGTCGAGATGCTCGGCGGTCTCGATGTTCTGATCAATGGCGCGGCTCGGGCTGACTGGATGCCGTTCGAAGACCTCGACCGGTCGACGTTCGATGCCATGATCTCACTCAACGTGTGGGCCCCGCTGCGCCTCGTTCAGCTCGCCCGCCCTCACCTGTTGCAGAGCGCTCACCCCGTCGTGGTGACCATCGGCTCGGTTGACGCCGAGCGCCCCTCGCCGGGAGCCGTGGCGTACGGGGCGACCAAAGCAGCTCTGGCGGCAACTACGGTCGCCCTGGCCAAGGAGCTGGCACCCATCCGATTCGTCCAGGTCCACCCCGGCCTCATAGACACGCCGATGGTCGCCGACGTCAAAGCCGACATCGATGCCCACGGCGACCTGTTCAATCTGGCGGGCCGGTTCGGTCGACCGGAGGAGGTAGCGGGATTGATTCACTATCTCGCTTCACCACTCGGCCGCTTCGCCAACGGAAACGTGTTCCGGGTGGACGGAGGGGCACTCGTCATGGGGCCTTTCGACGCGACCCGCAAGCGCGACACTTCTTGAATCGGCCCGATTCGGGTCGAGTCGAAGTGCACACGGAGAACGATCGAGCGATGGTCGACGTGATCGACAATGGGTCACCGATCCCGAAAGCCACCGCGAGGCGATCTTCGAGGCTTTCGAGCGGTCGCCGGACAGGACCTACGGTGGGACGTCGATCGGGCTGGGGCTGTCGGTGGCCCGCCAACTCGCCAGGTTGATGGGCGGCGACCTCACCTACGACCATACGGGCTTCGAATCGGTGTTTCGGCTGACGCTCCCCGCGGCCGGATGACCGGGAGTTTAGGGAGCGCCTCGAGCGTGCGCCGATCGCCGGACGGTGGAGCCGACGGAGTGTTCATGGGCGTCTCTACCGCCCGCTACTCAACGGATTCACCCACCGAAGGCAGCTGACCTGATCTCCCCGGTTCGTACCAGCTGCTCGGCAGCCCTGAGCTCCGGGGAGAGATAGCGATCGGGACCGGGGCCCGAGAGGGTTTCACGCAGCCGACTGACCACCGCGCTCGTGGCCGGCGCCGGTCCGATCGGGTGCCGGAGTTCGACCCCGCGGGCAGCGATCACCAACTCGATGGCGAGAATCCTGGCGAGATTGTCGACCACCCTTCGGAGCTTTCGAGCGGCGTTCCATGCCATCGACACGTGGTCTTCCTGCATACCGGACGTCGGGTAGCTGTCAACGCTGGAAGGCATCGCCAACCGGCGGTTCTCCTCGCAAATGCCTGCCGCCGTGTAATGCCCGATC